>RECR01000084.1 GCA_007693955.1 Gloeocapsa sp. DLM2.Bin57 | reverse complement strand
ACACGCCCACTTGACCTACAATTCTAGATAATGGGAATCTGTCTATTAATATCTATATTCGAAAGCAATTATAATTATCAAGGTTTCCTGACATAACTTCTTCGAATATAAGTGCAGACCTTTGCGCTACTCCTTAAGCAATTTTAAGCTAAATCAAATAAGAGAATTTCTCCTCCTTGGGGAGATGTTATTGTTAAATCTGTTATCTCGCTTATTGCTAAACCATCACCATTAACTAGGGGAATTCCATTAACTACTACTTCTCCTCTAGCTACTTGTAACCAAGCGTAACGTTGTGGAGCTAAACTATAGGACAGCTTATTTGTCGGGTTTAAGATTGCGCCATGAATAGTGACGTCTTGATTAATCTTCAGTACTGTTTCTCCTCCCTCCTGACTAGCTAAAAGGTGAAACTTACCAGGATTTCCCCCTAAGTTAACGCTTTTTTGTTCATAACTAGGACTTAATCCTTTTTGTTTGGGGATAAGCCAAATTTGTAATAAATGTACAGATTCAGTCTCAGAATGATTAAACTCACTGTGTAAAATACCTGTACCCGCGCTCATGCGCTGCAATTCTCCTGGTAAAATAATCGAACCATTACCGATGCTATCTTTATGTTCTAAGGCTCCATCAAGTACATAAGTAATAATTTCCATGTCTTGATGTCCATGAGTGGCAAAACCTTTACCAGGTGCTATCATATCTTCATTAATCACTCTTAAACTTCTAAAACCCGTGTATTTAGGGTCATAGTAATTACCAAAAGAGAAAGAGTGCCTGGTCTGTAACCATTCGTAATTAAAACTACCTCTGTCTTCAGCTTTACGTGTGATGATCATCAAAAAATTAGCAATAAAAGGTAAACTATTTCTTCAAAGCTTGTTGAATCAGATTATCCACTAATTGAGAAAAAGATACTCCCGTTTCTCTCCAGAGTAAGGGATACATACTCAAAGCGGTAAACCCTGGAAGAGTATTGATTTCATTGATTAAAACGGATTTAGTTGATTCTAAATAAAAGAAATCTACTCTAGCTAAACCTTTAGCATTAATCGCTTTAAAAGCAGTGATAGACATTTCCTGTATTTGTTTGGCTACCTTGTCAGGGATAACCGCGGGAATAACTAAATTAGCTTTCCCGTCGGTGTACTTAGTTTCGTAGTCGTAGAAATCGCTATCATAGCTTATCTCTCCTATTATAGAGGCTCGGGGTTGTTCCATCTCTAAAACTGCACATTCCACCTCTCTAGCTTGAACACCTGCTTCAATGATAATCCGAGAATCAAAACTAGCCGCTTCATCTAAAGCTGTTTCTAATTCCCGACGATTTCTTACTTTACTAATTCCTACAGAAGAACCCAAATTGGCGGGTTTGACAAAACAAGGATAAGCAAGAGTAGCCTCTATTTCGTCACAAAGTTTCGGAAAAACACAGGGATTAGACCAAACTTCCTCTCTAGAAACACTAACGTATTGTACTTGTGGTAAACCTGCTTGAGCAAATGCCATTTTCATAGCAATTTTATCCATACCCAATGCTGAAGCTAAGACACCACTACCCACAAAGGGAACTTGCATCAGGGTTAATAATCCCTGAATTGTACCGTCTTCGCCGTTAGGTCCATGGAGTATGGGAAACCACACATCAACAGTAGTTACCTCTTCGGGAAATTGCCAGAGTGAACCTGATTTTTCTTCTTCTAGGGGTTTACCAGTTTCTAAAACTCCTTGGGAGATGTGAGGATCTCGCCAAAGACCATTTTTTTGAATGTAAAAGGGTAATAATTGGTATTTAGGGGAACTCGTTAAAACTTGGGCGATCGCCTTAGCGGAGATAATCGACACTTCGTGTTCTCCTGAACAACCCCCAAATAATAGCCCTAGGGTTAGTTTACTCAACTTGCACTCCTGTTAAACTAAAGGCGCGGGTTTCGTTGATTTTTACTTTCACTAATTTACCCTTTAAAGTTGCTATATCCCCATCAAAAAAGGTTAAACAGTTACCCCTAGTTCTCCCCATTACTTGTGTGGGATTTTTGGGGTTTTTGTCTTCCACGAGTACCTCTTCGATTCTACCAAGATAACGTTCTCGGCGTTGGGTTGCTGAGGTAGCTACTAGATGGTTTAATCTCTGTAAGCGATCGCTTTTGACTGCTTCGCTGATTTGAGACTCTAGTGTAGCCGCTGGTGTTCCTGGACGTGGGGAGTAAGCCGCTGTATTGACTTGATCAAACCCAATATCTGCTACTAATTGTAAAGTATTTTCAAATTGTGCCTCTGTTTCGCCTGGAAATCCGGCGATCGCGTCGGCGCTAATAGCTGCATCGGGCATATATTCCCTGATTTTAGCGATAATTTGGCGATATTTTTGCTGAGTATAACCCCGAGACATAGCTTTGAGAATCTCATTGTCTCCCGACTGAAAGGGTATATGAAAGTGTTCACAGACTTTAGGCAATTCTTGACAAGCGCGAATCAACCTTTCTGTAAAGTAACGCGGGTGAGAAGTAGCAAAACGAATACGTTCTATTCCCGGGACATCGTGTATATAGTATAATAAATCTGTCAGGGTGTGTAGATGTCTTCCTGTAGGAGTTGTACCTGGTAAATCTCTCCCGTAGGCGTCGATATTTTGACCAAGTAGGGTTATTTCCTGATATCCTTGTTGGGCGAGTGTTTCTATTTCGGTGCGAATAGCTTCTGGAGTTCTTGACTGTTCTACTCCTCTGACATTTGGTACTACGCAATAAGTACATCTCTCGTTACACCCATAAATCACGTTTACCCAAGCACTTATTTGACTTTCCCGACGTGGTTTAGTGATGTCTTCGACGATATGGATTGGCTCTGTTGCTACAAGTTGACTACCTGCAAATACTTGCTCTAACAGGTTTTCTAGCTGGTTAGCGTGTTGTGGTCCCATGACTAAGTCTAATTCCGGGACTCGACGTAATAATTGTTCTCCCTCTTGTTGAGCTACGCAACCTGCTACAATTAAGGTTAAATCTGGTTCTGTTTGTTTTCTTTTGGCTTGTCTGCCTAGATAAGAGTAAACCTTTTGTTCGGCGTTATCCCTAATCGTGCAAGTGTTATATAAAATTACATTAGCCTGATTGGGGTCTTCTGACCATTCAAAGCCCATTTCTTCGAGAATCCCCGCCATACGCTCCGAGTCAGCTTTATTCATCTGACAACCAAAGGTAGTGATATGATAACGTTGAGATGATTTAGGCATATTTTCTGTCATACTAGGAGAGATTGGCAAAGATTCAGTTGTTGATTATAGCACAAAATTATGGTTATTGAGTGGTTACAGTTTGAAGTTGTCCCTACCGCCAAAGCAATATTTATCGAAAAAGACGATGAGATTTATACTAGTTTTCTCAAAGGTTATCCAGGTTTTTTAGGTAAAGAAATTTGGGTTAGTCCTCGGGAAGAAACCGAGGTAATCGTGGTGATTCATTGGGAAAGCAAGGACGCTTGGATGTCTGTACCCGAGGCTGATTTAATAGTAGTAGAAGAGCAATTTTCCTCAGCAGTTGGTGCTGATAATTATCGTCTAGTTGAGGTAAGAGAATATCAAGTGAGAAAGTTTCGTCAGGTTTAATAATATATATGAGTTTCACAACTTGAAAATGTCGGCTCTGGCATACTTGTGGTGATAAGTAAACCAAGAATGGTTATAAGGAACAGGGAACTCCGCTGTCTTAACAAAGATGCCTATTGCTATACTGTGGACTTTCCTGTGTCTCTATTCGGAGTTCTCTTATCAAGTAGCGCTATCAAAAGATCTGCAAAAAAAGTCGCCAGGGAAAACCCATAGGTATCCTGACAACTTTAAAGTTTATAGTTTATTTTTCTAGACGTTTCTTTCTAAGGAAACCACCAAAACCTAATAGTAAAGCAGAAGCAGCTAAGGTAGTAGGTTCAGGAATCGGTTGTTGAACATCAACTTCTAAGACAAAAGTGCCTGTACCTCCTAACCCATCAGATAGAGTTAAATTAGGTCGCAGGGCAGGTGGTACTACTACCCTAAAATCTAGTACACCATCACTGGGCCAGGTTTCAACGTTGGTTGTAGGAACTGAGAAAGAACCAACTACTGAACCTGCAGCACCACTGCTAATTTGGGCAACAATGTTATTGGGGATGCTAACTTCATTGGGGTCATGATCATTGCTAACAGCTGCAATTCTAGGATTGATAAGGTTACTTACATCTAAGTCTGTGTCAGTAATGACGTCAAAACTGACAGTAGAGTTGGGTAAAGCAATAGCATCTGGCATAGGATCACTGTCTAGGTTAATTACTGGTCCAAATCGCAGTGAATCGTTTTGTCTAACTATCAGCATAGCTTCAGCCGGAAAGGCTAAAACAGCAGCTCCGAGGGTCGTAGCTAGAAAAGCTAATTTTTTCATAATTATAATTAGGTAAAAAATGCACTAATAATGTCCTGATTAAAATACTAACACTTATAATTAATCAATTAACCTTACTTTTTTAAAGATTTGGTAAAGTTGGTCAGATTGTGTATAATATAGTAGTAGTTTAAATTAATTATTTATGGCAGGGTCATCGAAGAAGTCTCAGCAAGTAATCATAGAAGACTATCGCAACATAGATAACAATAAGCTGACTCCCATGTATCAGCATTATGTCCAGGTCAAGGAACAATACCCCAACGCTCTATTATTATATAGAGTAGGTGACTTTTTTGAATGTTTCTTTCAAGACGCAATCACCATCGCTAGAGAATTAGAATTAGTTCTCACCAGTAAAGAAGGTGGTAAAGAAATTGGACGCATCGCGATGACGGGAGTACCCCACCACGCCTTAGAACGTTACGCGCGCTTACTGATAGAAAAAGGCTACGCCATCGCCATTTGTGACCAAGTAGAAGACGCAGCCCAAGCAGCAGCAGAAAGACGTATTGTAACTAGAGAAATTACTAAAGTTCTCACCCCAGGTACTCTCACCGACGATGAGATGTTATCAGCTAAACGCAACAACTACTTAGCTGCAGTAGTGGTAGCCAAAGAACATTGGGGATTAGCTTATACAGATATTACCACAGGAGAATTTTTAACCACTCAATCTAGTAATTTAGGAGATTTAAGTTTAGAATTACTGCGTTTACAACCCGCTGAGGTATTATTTCCCACCAATAGTCCTGACCTTAATAGTTTATTACGTCACGAAGAAAAAACCAACGATTTACCCGAATATCTTCCCGATAGTCTCTTTTATTCCCTAAGATCTCAATCACGTTTTAGCCTAGCTGAAGCTAAACCTCGTCTGTTAACCTATTTTAAATTACGTTCCCTTGAAGGTATCGGTTGTGAACATTTACCCCTAGCTATTCGCGCCGCAGGTGGACTGCTACAATACCTAGAAGAAACCCAAAAAGCCCATCAAGTACCCCTACAAACTCCACGTACCTATAATTTAAGCGATTATTTAATCTTAGACCACCAAACCCGACGCAATCTGGAAATTACCCAAACAGTCAGAGATGGGACTTATCACGGTTCGTTACTTTGGGCTTTAGATCGTACTTGTACTGCGATGGGAGGACGAACATTACGCCGTTGGTTATTACAACCCCTAATCGATAGACAATGGATTCTCGCGCGTCAGGAAACTATTACAGAATTAAGCAAAAATTTGAGTTTAAGAGAAGATATCCGTCAAATACTGAAAAATATCTATGATTTAGAACGTTTATCAGGACGGATTGGCGCGGGAACAGCTAACGCTAAAGATTTAATCGGTTTAGCTGAATCTTTATTTAGATTAAAAGAATTATCAGAATTAGTAACTAGTTGTCAGTCTATCTATTTACGCGCTTTACAACAAGTTCCCCCAGATTTAGAAGCGATCGCCCAACAAATTACTACTTATCTAGTTGAATCTCCCCCCCAACTCCTCAAAGAAGGAGGATTAATCCGCGATGGAATTAACCCAGAATTAGACCAATTACGTCAAAACCTTCTAGAGGATAAAGAGTGGTTGACTAATCTAGAATTAACCGAAAGAGAAAAAACTAGAATTAGCAATCTTAAGGTAGGTTATAACAAAACCTTTGGTTATTATTTAAGTTTACCTCGTTCTAAAGCCGATCAAGTCCCTCCTAATTATGAACGTAAACAAACTTTACTTAACGAAGAACGTTATATCACCGCTGAATTAAAGTCTAGAGAAACTCGTATTCTTACTACTCAAGAGGATTTAAACGAGTTAGAATTTGAGATTTTTAATAATCTTAGAGCAGAAGTAGCTGAAAAAGTTAGTAAAATTAGAGATATCGCTAAAGCAGTAGCTGCAGTTGATGTCCTCGCAGGTTTAGCAGAAATAGCCGTAACCCAGGGTTATTGTCGCCCTGAAATTAATCAAGCACGTCAAATGAAGATTATTGACGGGAGACACCCTGTAGTTGAACAATCCCTAGGTGCAGGATTTTTTGTCCCTAATTCCACCACTATGGGTGAGTCTAACCCTGATTCTCCTGATTTAATCATTCTGACAGGACCTAATGCTAGTGGTAAAAGTTGTTATCTGCGTCAAGTAGGTTTAATCCAATTAATGGCGCAAATGGGCAGCTATGTTAGTGCTACTAGCGCTAGTTTAGGAATATGCGATCGCATTTTTACTCGCGTAGGTGCAGTAGATGATTTAGCTACAGGACAATCTACTTTTATGGTAGAAATGAATGAGACAGCCAATATTCTTAATCACGCTACCCCTAAATCCTTAGTCTTACTAGATGAAATTGGTAGAGGCACAGCCACCTTTGACGGTTTATCCATCGCTTGGGCTGTCGCTGAATATATCGCTACAGAAATACAATCTAAAACAATCTTTGCCACTCATTATCACGAACTCAACGAATTAGCCTCAATTTTAGACAATGTCGCTAATTATCAAGTTACCGTCAAAGAACTAAGTGATGAAATCATCTTCTTACACCAAGTAACCCCAGGGGGCGCCGATCGCTCCTACGGTATCGAAGCAGGAAGACTCGCCGGTTTACCCCCTGTCGTTATTCAGCGCGCCAAACAAGTAATGAGCCAAATAGAGCAACATAGTAAAATAGCTCTAGGATTACGTCAGGGAAACTCCAGGGGTTAGGGGTTAGGGTTATTCCAAATTAAGAATGCGCGAATTAATTATTTTTTCGCACATTCCTCATTCTTCATTCTTCATTCCTCACAGGTGTAGGTTTTTAACATTTCGGTGAAGACGAGACAAGGAAGGAAGAATGGGGGACAAGGTAGATACTACAATTCAAAAAGTGTGTTTTTGATTCAAGGTAATATTTAAATACATATACTTCGAGAGTCTACTTTCCCTCCTTGTCTGCCTTGTCTTACCTTGACTACAAACTTATTGTAAAAAACCTACCCTTGTCAGATTCCTCCCTCTCCCCTTAAAAGTTGCCATTTTTGTAAATAAATGTAAAGATGTTCTCATAAACTTAACAATCCTTCACAATCAGCTATTATGAACTCATCCACACACAACAACTTACTAAAATTCATCAACCAAGAGCTAGATATACCTGCAGGCTCTTTGGCGATGGCTATACGTCAAAGTGAAACATCATTAGGCTCTTTGCCGATGATTTTATGGCAATATGGCTTAATTAATCTCAAACAGTTAGACCTAATTTTGGCTAGAATGGAATATTGTGACTTATAGCCTAAATCCGATGCAGATTCAAGAATTTTTAAACCTAAGTCTAGGTAAATGGTTTTCTCAACGCACTAGTTACCTAATCAATCCCGAAAAAGCAGACAATAGCAAATCAGAGATAACCATTAGTGAGTTAAATTCAGAGCATCCTGACTTAGTAACCCTTTGTGAAAAACATCAAATTAAGCCACAACAGACTTATAGTGGAATTAAATCAGCTTGGGATAATTCCGTAGATTGGGGAAAAAGCAAAGAGCAGGGATTCTCTATCTTAGTCATCATTCCCGATAGTGCAGAATCAAACACAGGTAAAATTTTACAATCAACCAACCTTAAGACACAACCTAGCTTATCAGGTAACTATATCGTTGGTAATGATGATGCTCTGACTCTCACAGTAGAAACCCCAACTCTAACAATAAAAGAGCGTCTATGGTTTCCTAGTGATAATCTACGTATGCGCACCTGTTTAATTGAATCTCACCAGGGTTGGAGTAAAACCTCTTTTTATTCAGAAATCCGTAAATTAGCTAGCTCTTGAATTTGTTCCTGATATTGCGCAGGAGCGATAGATAAAGCTTGAGTAAATAAATCCTGAGGGGTTTGGGTGTCTCCTTGATTACGTAAAACGATCGCTTTAGCAACTAGGGGGCGAAAATCCTGTTGATTAGCGACAATCATTTGATCATAAATGGCGATCGCCTCGTTATAGCGATCGCTTAGGGCGTAAACTTGTCCTAACAATAATTGTACACCGATTAAATTATCTCCCGTGAGCTTATTTGTACTCAAGGTTTTTTGAATTAAATTAATAGCGGTTTCTGATTCATCTAGGGGAAGTAATAAGTTAATCATTCCCTGTAAAGCTTGAAGATCACTAGGATTTTGGTTCAATAGACGTTGATAAACAACCTTTGCTCCCTCATAATCAGCCAATTGTTGTTTAGTTTGAGCTAAGAGGATACTATATTCAGTAAAATCAGGATGAAGTGTAGCTAAAGTTTCCAAAGGAGTAACCGCAGCCTCTAAATCTCTTTGTTTGAGTCTAATTTCTAATAAACCTTGTAAAGCCGTCTCATTTTGTGGCTCTCTGGCTAAAACCAATTGATAACCTTTGGCTCTATCGTTTAACTCCTCTTGATATCCCTGATTAACACTGTTAGTTGTTTCTTTAGCCGTTACTGCGTTAATAATCGGAAACACAGAAAAGGTAGCAAAACCTACTAACATTAGTAATAAAACAGCATACATAAAAGGACTGCGCTTAAACTCAGAGAGATTCATCGATTTTGTAGAATCCTATACTTTTCTTCAACAATTTAACACTAATATAGATCATTTAACTCAAAATTGTCGATTACAATGGTGCAATTAACCCCCAATCCTAGTTACAGTCTAACTATACGTTTAGAATTACCCAATCAAGCAGGTACTCTAGCTACAGTAACCCAAGCTATCGCTGAAGTAGGCGGAAGTTTAGGACAAATATCTTTACTCGATAGAAGTCTCAAAATTACCCGACGTGAATTAACCGTTGACGCTTATAGTTCAGAACACGCAGAGAAAATTGTCAACGTTATTAAAGAATTACCCAATATCAAAGTCTTAAAAGTATTCGATCGCACCTTTGATTTACATCGAGGAGGTAAAATCAGCATCGAAAGTCGTTTAAAGGATTTATCCCAAACCGAATTAGCCATGGCTTATACACCAGGAGTGGGGAGAATCTGTCAAGCCATCGCCTCTGAACCCGAACAAGTGTACTCTTTAACCATCAAAAATAATACAGTAGCGATCGTTACCGATGGTAGTGCTATCTTAGGATTAGGTAATTTAGGACCAGAAGCAGCATTACCCGTAATGGAAGGGAAAGCGATGTTATTTAAACAATTTGCAGGAATTAACGCCTTTCCCATTTGTTTAGCCACCCAAGATACCGAAGAAATTATCAAAACAGTTAAAAATATTGCTCCCGTGTTTGGGGGAGTCAACTTAGAAGATATTGGCGCACCGAGATGCTTTGAAATCGAACGCAGACTCAAAGCAGAAACCGATATCCCCATCTTTCACGACGATCAACACGGCACAGCCATTGTTAGTTTAGCAGCCCTCTTAAACGCCCTTAAATTAGTCAAAAAAAGCCTAAAAGACGTTAAAATCGTTCTTAATGGGGCAGGAGCAGCAGGAATCGCTATCGCTAAACTCCTCAAACAAGCGGGAGCTACTACCATTTGGTTATGCGATCGACAGGGGATTATTTCCACACAACGTGATGATCTAACCCCCGAGAAAGAAGAATTCGCTGTAGAAGCTAGTGGAACACTCGCCGATGGGTTAGTAGATGCTGACGTTTTTCTCGGGGTAAGTGCTCCTAATGTAGTAACAGCAGAAATGGTGCGTACCATGGCAGCTGACGCGATTATTTTTGCTATGGCTAATCCTATACCAGAAATTCAACCAGAATTGATTCAAAATGACGTAGCCATAATTGCTACAGGTCGTAGTGATTATCCCAACCAGATTAACAACGTCTTAGCCTTTCCAGGAGTATTTCGAGGTGCTCTCGATTGTCGTGCGCGCAAAATCACCCCCAATATGTGTCTAGAAGCAGCCAAGGCGATCGCCTCTTTAGTTACTACCACTGATTTAAGTCCTGAGTATATAATTCCCTCAGTCTTTGATAATCGAGTCGCTACCGCAGTAGCAGCAGCTGTACAACAAGCAGCCCGAGAAGAAGGAGTAGCTCGATATTAAGACCAGATTGTGGTAAGAGTACGGGGTTAGGTGGAACGGTGGAACGGTATTCCGTATTCCGAATTCTCCCCCATCTCCCCCTTCTCCCCCCCTCACAGGTGTAGGTTTTTGACAATGAGATTCTGGCGAAGGTGAGACAAGGAAGA
>RECR01000083.1 GCA_007693955.1 Gloeocapsa sp. DLM2.Bin57 | reverse complement strand
ATTACTAGGATTTGTTATTTATCTCTTCCCGAAACTAGGAGCATATTTAAGCTTAACCACTGCTTGTCTATCCATAGTTTATGCAGTTTGGTTATTAATCTCTCAAACCTCCTTAGATTTAGATCTACTAGATAATTTTGGTGTGGTTCTCGAAATTGACCAATTAAGTGGTTATTTTATCCTCACCAACGCTTTAGTAACTCTAGCAGTAATTTTATACTGTTGGCATACTGGAAAAACAGCGTTTTTTTATACTCAGTTAACCATTCTCCATGGTAGTGTCAATGCTATCTTTATTTGTGCTGATTTAATCAGTATATACGTAGCGCTAGAAGTAATTGGTATAGCAGCTTTTTTATTAGTTGCTTATCCTCGCAGCGATCGCTCAATTTGGGTAGCATTACGTTATTTATTTATTAGTAACGTAGCTATGCTTTTTTATCTAATAGGAGCAATATTAGTCTATAAAGCTAACTATTCCTTTGCCATAACAGGGATAAACAATGCTCCACCAGAAGCCTTAGCTTTAATGATTATGGCACTATTAAGCAAAGGAGGAGTATTTATCTCAGGATTATGGTTACCCTTAACCCATTCAGAATCAGAAACACCGGTATCAGCTATCTTATCAGGAGTTGTGGTGAAAGCCGGGGTATTTCCCCTCTTACGCTTCGCTGAGGTTAGCGATGGGGTGGGAGAGATTCTGAGGATTTTTGGAGTGGCTACGGCTCTGATTGGGGGTGTTTATGCCATTTTTGAACAAGATACCAAACGTACCCTCGCTTTAAGTACTATTTCTCAACTAGGTTGGATTCTCGCAGCTCCCGCGGTAGGGGGATTTTATGCGTTAAGTCATGGATTAGCTAAAGCGTCGCTTTTCTTAACAGCGGGAACATTACCAAGTCGAGATTTTCGAGAATTAGAACGCCAAAAAATCAATACTCCTCTCTGGATAGTGTTAACTATAGCGAGTTTATCGATGATGGGATTTCCTCTATTAGTAGGTTTTGCAGCTAAAAGTTTAACAGTTAAAAACCTGTTACCTTGGCAAATTGTAATCATGAATATAGCAGCTGTTTCTACATCGATAGTTTACGCTAAATTTATCTTTTTACCCTTTGGAGGAAAACAACAGGTTAGACCAACTTTTTGGTCTGGAGTAATTGTTTTAATAGTTGGTTTATGCTTAGGGAATGCTTTCTATTTAGAAGCTTATACCATAGCTAATTTAAGCAAAGCTTTAATAATTATCTTGGCAGGTTGTTTAGCTTATGGGCTAATTTTCCGCAAAATCAATATAACCTTAAATCGGGTTTTAGAACAATTTGACAACCTAATTGGTTTTATGAGTTTAATGTTGATTCTAATATTTTGGATGGTGTTAACAGTATGAGAATTAATCCTCTCAATTTGGTTTTACGCTTAGCTATTTGGTTTTTGTTAACCTCGGATTTGAGTTTAGTTAATATCGTCATTGGTGTGACTATTGCTCTGATTTTACCCCAAGGACGTGTCCAAAAAGAAACCTTAAAAGAATGGATAGATATTCTGGTTAAAATTGTCGCAGCGATTCCCATTGCTTATAAAGAAGCTATAGAAATTATCTTTCGTCCCCATAATCGTGAAGAAATACTTAGAGAAAGAGTGAAACCAGCACGAACACCAGGGTTAATTTTTCTAGATATCTTTCTAATTACTTTCACACCAAAAACGATAGTAGTTAGATATGATCAAAACGGTTGGTATCAAGTACATTGGGTTAAAAGGTAAAAACAATGAATATATTAATTATTACCATGATTGTAAGTTTGTTAATCCCCATTTATCAATCTTGGCAATATGACGAGATTTGGCAAAAAATGTTAGCTTTCGCCAGTATTGCTACCAAAACATCCATCATGATTTTAGTTATCTCAGTTTGGCATGACGATTGGATGATTGGGGTAGTAGGTATCATTATTCTCAGTGTAGGGAATGCAGCTTTAATGTTATTAGCACAGTTAATTAAACGCATCAATGATTATGATTATGAGCAATCTGTTGAGTAATTTCTTAATAATTATCGGTTTATTTTTGTGGTTTTGGGGGACATCTCATTTACTGAGCGATCGCTCAGTGTTATTTAAACTCCATAGTCTCTCAGTTTCTGATACCCTAGGCTCAATGTTAATCGTGATAGGATTATTAATCAAGATACCCCGAGAATGGCCCTTATTGATTTTAGGGATAATTTCTTTAGCGATTTGGAATACAGTACTGGGTTACGTATTAGCTTATTGTTCTAGTAGTAATATTGAGGATAGCAATGAATGAACCATATATTTATTTTATTGTAGCGTTATTACCCTTGAGCGCAATCTTGGTAGTCATCCAAGTTAACCCCTACCACGCTTTAGTTATCCGTGGGGTATTAGGTGCAATAGCTGCGATGGTTTACGCTGTCTTAGGTGGAGCTGACGTAGCTTTAACCGAAGCTTTAGTAGGTACAATGCTCTCCATAACCCTTTATGTAGTAGCGGTACGTTCTTCACTGATTATGCGTTTAGGCGTACTAGAAGGAAGTAAGAATAATAAAAACGTTGATTTTCAAAGAATATTAGCTAGTTTGCGTCAAATCCTCGTTAAACGTCACATGCGTCTAGAATTAGTCCCCTATGAAGACGACGTAGCCTTAGAAAAAGCTCTCTTAGCCAAAGAAATACACGCTACCTGTTTAGAAACTGACCAGGTTTATCTTACCAGTATAAGAGTTCAACGACTCTATGACATTATCGCAAGCGATCGCGATTGGAATTCCACCAACCTAAGTCTTGATTATTGTAAAACAACGGAGCAAAAACACCCATGAGATGGATATATATACTCGCAGGTATCGCGCTATTTATCAAGATGTTAGTTATTCCTAATCCCGCAGTAGATGTAGAAGAATCCTATGTATATATAGAAGGGATAGTAGCAGATAGTGGCGTTCCCAATGCGGTAACAGGGATAATTTTTCGCAATCGCCTCTATGATACTGTCTTTGAGGTAGTGGTATTTACTCTAGCTATTTTAGGTGCAGGTTATCTAGTCTCCAACGAAAAACCCCTAGTAAAAGTAGAACGCTTCACCGATGAACCTTCGATCGTTTTAGCTCGTTTAGGTGCTACAATAAGTGCGTTAGTGAGTATTGAATTAGCGATTAGAGGTCATTTAAGTCCCGGTGGTGGTTTTGCTGCAGGAGTAGCAGGAGGTACAGCTATTGGATTGATAGCCATTACAGCTTCTCCAGAATGGTTACAAGCAATCTATCTACGTTTTTCAGCAGCTATCTGGGAAAAAGTCTCGGTAGTGATTTTTATTTTTTTAGCAATATTGACTCTTTGTGGTTTCGCTTTACCCCAAGGTGAATTAGGTACTTTAGTTAGTGGTGGGATTATTCCTATTTTAAATATCTTAGTCGCTCTGAAAGTAGCTTTGGGTTCTTGGGCTGTGATTTTAATTTTTATTCGTTATCGAGGGTTACTCTAAACTCTAATGTGGGCTAAAATAAATTATGATGTTAGCATAACTACAATTTTTCCGTTACAAAAAGCCAAAAATTTTAGTTTAACCCAAGGGTAGAAGACGAACTTTCTCCATTACTCGTTTTTTGACCTGGAATAGACAACTTAGTACCAAGGATGATTTTGAATGGAATTTTCTATCGCTACACTTTTAGCCCAATTTAGTGAAAATAAATTAGTTGCAGGTAAAATTCTCGAAAAAAATCTCGATTGTCAAGACGAAATCAGTAGAGAAAAATTACAAATAGCCCTAGATGCTTTAGAAAAATTAGGTATAATCGCTAAAGAAAGGGGTAAATACCGTCGCAACAATACAGAAGAGTTAATCGAAGCTAAACTCAGATGTTCGAGTAAAGGGTTTTGCTTCGCAATTCAAGATGAGGAAGAAGCAGAAGATATTTATGTACGTGAAAGTAATCTAAGTAACGCTTGGAATGGCGATCGCGTTTTAGTTAAAGTCACCAAAGAAGGGACAAGAAAACGTTCACCCGAAGGAGAAGTTAGGTTAATCTTAGAAAGGGCTAACCCCTCCTTACTAGCTAGGGTAATCCAAGAAGATGAAGACTTTATCGCTATTCCCCTAGACGATCGCCTGCTTTTTGAACTACAATTAATAGCTAATGGTAATAATCCTGCTGATGCTATTGAGCATTTAGTGCACATCAATGTATTACGCTATCCGATAGGACAATATCCACCTCTAGCTAAAATTACCCGTATCCTAGGTAGTGACGCTGAAGCAGCAGCAGATACAGATATAGTTAGCTGTAAACACGACTTACCCCAAGATTTCTCTGATAGTCTTCTCAATCTAGCCCAAGAATTAACTAAAACAATTACTAGTGAGGATTTAGAAAGTCGTCAGGATTTGCGCGCAATTCCCACTATTACGATAGAATCAGATTCTGACGCGCTGAATAATTGGCGAGAAAACGCTTTTACCCTAGAAACTACCCCTACAGGTGACTGGGAATTTGGTATTCATGTCGTAGATATAGCCCATTATCTTCAGGAAGATTCACCCTTAATTGAAGAAGCAGAAAAAAGAGGTACTTCTATCTATTTAGGAGAGAGAATTTTACCCTTATTTCCCGAAGCAGTTAAAAACCTTTATAGTCTAACCCCAGAAACAGAACATTTGACAGTTTCTATTGTCATTACTTTAGATCAATCAGGACAAGTAAAAGAATATAACATTTTCCCAAGCGTTATTAAAGTAGATCAACATTTAACCTATCAACAGATACAGTCTCTTTTAGCTAGTGACGAGGAAACAGCTGCAGAAATGTTGCCGCTAAAAGAAAAACTAACCCAATTGTTTGAAAAAATTATACCCGAAGTTAAAGCCCAACGATCCTTAAGAGGTAGTTTTGAAATAACCCTCAATCAAAGTCAACCCCCCTATAAAGACGAAGGAAGAAGCGGCGTAATTATCGTTGATTCTAGTTTAGCGGTAAGAGCGCAATTAAGTGAGATGATTATTCTAGCAGGTAAACTCTTCGCTGAACATCTATACGCACTTAATCTCCCTGGAATCTTTTCTCATCAATCCGTACCCGATTGGGATGAATTAGAAGATTTACTCAAATTAGGTGTTAATCTCGGCTTAGATATGAGTCTGAGTAGCGATGAAGATATTTTACCCGAAGATTGTCGCCATCTAACGGAAGTTTTCGCTAAATCTCCTTCTCGTAAAGTCCTCAATCATTTACTCTTAGGAACTTTAAAAGCTGTTAAATATAGCAGTAAACCTGGTAACCATTTTGGTTTAGCTTATCAAGATGAATATACTCATTTTATCTCACCAGGACAACGCTACGCTGATTTATGGAATCAAAGAATAATTAAAGCTTTATTTAGCCAAGGACGCGATCGCCGTAGTAGTAACTCCAAAAAAGGTGTTGATTTATACAGTAATAGTTGTCATGGTCAAATCAGTTGGAGTGTTTTACCACCCTCTTTACAAAAAGAACTAGAAGAAGAGTTACACCATATTATTCATCATCTTAACGAAAGGGAAAAAATAGCCGAAGACGCAGAAAAAGACTTAAGAGGATTGAAAAAAGCTGAAAAAATGAAAGAACGTACAGGTCAGATTTTTAAAGGTTTAATTACTGGTGTTCAATCCTATGGCTTTTTTGTAGAAATAGAAGACCTTTTAGTTGAAGGTTTAGTCCACGTTAGTTCTCTCAAAGACGATTGGTATGAATATCGTTCACGTCATAGTTGTCTAATAGGACGTAAAAATCATACCGCTTATAAATTAGGAGAATACGTAGAAGTTGAAGTCAAAAGCGTCGATTATTATCGTCAACAAATCGATTTAGTTACCGTTAGTGGCGGTGTTGCCGCTACTAGAGAAGATTTAGAAGACGAATAATATAGGGTTCCGAGGAGGTTAGGTATTAGGTGGAACGGTGGAACGGTATTCCGTATTCCTTTCTTCGGAATTCTCCCCTCTCCCTTCTCCCCCCTTTTCCCTTTAAGATCCCTTGCCATTAACTAATTTATCAAGCTATACTAGGGAGCAGGTTAGTATTAGTAAAAACCAACTTTTTCTTAGTACAAATACTTAGTTAATTGGGGTAGTTTTATGCTCAAAAGTAGTTTAGGGAAGATTGTTCCCCTGTTGCTAGTAGCTTATGTAGCGGTAGGGGATAGTTTCCTCCCAGCAAATCTAGGTCAATATAGCAGTTCCACTCGTCAAAAAATTAATAACTATCTAGTCAGTATCTTCCCCGACAAAGAGATAGAAAGTCCTTACGGTAGAAACGATGAAATTATCAGGCAAATCGAAAGAAAATAAATAGCGCGGTTAAAATTAACTCTACCACGCTATTGATAATTTCCTATTTCTTCAACCAGCTAAACATAGCGCGTAAATCTTTACCCACTACTTCGATTGGGTGTTCTGCTTCTTGACGTCTCATAGCTGTAAATCCTGGTTTACCCGCTTGATTTTCCAGGACGAATTCCCGCGCAAATTGACCAGCTTGGATTTCTTTAAGAATCTGACGCATTTCAGCGCGGGTGGCGTCATTAACCAAGCGTGGACCACGGGTATAGTCACCGTATTCTGCTGTATTAGAAATACTATCACGCATTTTCGCTAATCCGCCTTCTACGATTAAGTCAACGATTAACTTAACTTCGTGGAGACATTCAAAATAAGCTAATTCAGGTTGATAACCCGCTTCTACGAGGGTTTCAAATCCTGATTTGATTAACGCGGTTAAACCACCACATAACACCGCTTGTTCCCCGAATAAATCGGTTTCGGTTTCTTCACCGAAAGTAGTTTCTAGGATACCTGCGCGTGTACCACCAATACCTTTAGCATAAGCCATAGCGCGATCGCGTGCTTGACCTGAAGCGTCTTGATACACTGCGAATAAACAGGGGACACCTTCTCCTTGTTCGTAGGTACGTCTAACTAGATGTCCTGGTCCTTTTGGTGCTACCATAATCACATCGACAAATTCAGGAGGAACAACCTGACCAAAATGTATATTAAAACCATGAGCAAATGCTAGGATCTTACCCTCACTGAGATTAGGGAGAATTTCCTGGGTATAGACGCTTTTTTGCACCTCATCAGGTAGTAAAATCATGATTAAATCAGCTTTAGCCGAAGCGTCAGCAACGTTATAAACCCTTAAACCCGCAGCTTCAGCTTTAGGGGTAGATTTACTGCCAGGGTATAACCCAACTATAACATTAATCCCACTATCTTTAAGGTTAAGAGCGTGAGCGTGACCTTGAGAACCATAACCAATAATAGCTACAGTTTTATCAGTCAATAAATCTAGATTGGCATCTTCATTATAATACATTTGTGCCATAAAAAATTGCTCCTGTTCAATCTGATAAACATTCCATTATACAACGGAAATGACCACTAAGAGTTATAGTAGAAGGCTATTTCTTTATCTTTGAGAATTGATTCAACTCAGCTTGGGGGAGATGTTTAGCCCCAATCCGCACGATCCGAGAGCGCATAGTATTACTCACCCCGCTACGTTGTCTCCCCGCTTCTAAAGCCATCACCTGTTGATCTAACTTCAGTTTCTGTTCAGGAATTGGTGAACCATCGAGATCAAGACCTTCGGCGATCGCCTAATCTACTGCATCTGCTCCTAAATTTTCTGACCATTAATTATTAGACCTTAATAAGAAATAAGAGTATTGTACCAACCTATGAAGCTAGAAGCTCCGGGCTGTTAGCTCAAATTAGTTTACTATACTACTTAATTTGCTGTAGAAGTATCTCACTTACTATGCTTAAAATGTTTAAAAAGCTGAAGATAAATTTATGAGCAAACCAAAAATACCAGTAGGAATTATCGGCGCTTCCGGATACGGTGGAATACAACTTGTCAGAATACTCCTCGACCATCCCGAAGTAGAAATCGTGTATCTAGGGGGAGATAGTAGCGCGGGTAAACAATACGCTGAAATCTATCCCCATTTAACCCATTCTTTTAATCTAACCGTAGAAAGTATCGATCTAGACCTAATCGCTTCTCGTTGTGAGGTAGTGTTTCTAGGTTTACCCAATGGTTTAGCTTGTCAAATGGCTGGGCAATTATTAGCCAAAGGTTGTCAAGTGTTAGACTTATCGGCAGATTATCGCTTTTTTAACCTAGATACCTATGTTAGCTGGTATAAAGAAGAACGTCATGACCAGGCGATCGCCTCAACCGCCGTTTATGGTTTACCAGAACTATATCGAGATAAAATTAAAGGAGGTCAACTAATTGGTTGTCCGGGTTGTTATCCTACCGCTAGTTTACTAGCGTTAGCACCCTTATTTAAACAAGGTCTAATCTTACCCGAAACAGCGATTATCGACGCCAAATCGGGAGCATCGGGAGGGGGACGCCAAGCCAAAACTAACTTACTTCTAGCCGAAGCAGAAGGGAGTTTAGGAGCTTATGGTGTAGCTAAACATAGACATACACCAGAGATAGAACAAATCTGTACAGATTTAAGTGGATTTGAGGTGAAAATTCAGTTTACCCCCCATTTAATCCCCATGGTACGCGGTATCTTAGCTACGGTCTATGGAACATTACGCGATCCTGGTTTAGTTAGAGATGATTTACTGACCATTTATAGCGCTTTTTACCGTTACTCTCCCTTTGTGAAAATTTTACCCAATGGTATCTATCCTCAAACTAAATGGGCTTGGGGAACAAATCTCTGTTATATCGGTTTAGAAGTTGACACCCGTACCGATCGCGTTATCGTCATGTCAGCGATTGATAACCTAATTAAAGGTCAAGCGGGTCAAGCTGTACAATGTCTCAACCTGATGATGGGTTGGGAAGAAACCCTAGGGTTACCTAAATTGAGTTTTTATCCTTAATCTCTAGGAGTATCTATGAATAGCACTACTAATCAAAGTTTTTGGGAAACTCCCTATTTTCAACCTCGTCGTGAACAAGACAGCGAATTACTACAAAATTTAGGGTTTATTCCTGGCTTACAAGAATTACTCACACTTCGACAAGTACACGCATTAGAACACGGGACAATTTGGCTACTAAGTCAGGGAACAGATAACCAAAGCCTAGGAGGATTATCCACAGAAAAAGGATTTTATCTCTATGGTCAGGTTAATCTAGATCATCTCAAAAGAGCAGTCAATAACGCTTTACAACGTTTACAAAAGGGAGAATGGAACTTAGCAATTCACCCACGTTGTGGCACTAATTTATCAGTAGCCATGGTTTTAGCTACAGGTTTAGCTATAGGAACTCATCTACTTTTACCTCGCAATCCCTTAACCCAATTACTCGGTTTGGGTGTAGCAGCTAATTTGAGTTTACAACTAGCACCAGAAATAGGTAGTTCAGTGCAAAAATATCTTACGACAGGGATTCCTTTTAACCTTAAATTAGTTAACATCAGTCTGAGTAAAGACTTTTGGGGACGTGAAGCTTATTTTGTGCGTCTAGATTGGCAAGAGAATCTTTAAGAAACTGGAAAGTCCACAGTCAAGAGTGGATTTTCCATACTTAATATGTACTTCTATTATCTAGCCTGAATCCGACATTCCGCACGTCAAATACTAGTATAACTTAGTGCTTCAAAACCAGCGATAATATCTAATAACTCTTCAGTAATATTAGTTTGACGTTGATGTTGAAATTGTGCTTGTAACTCGGTTAATCTCTCAGTAATATTCTTTTCAGCAGCTTGCATCGAAGCGAGACGACTAGCGTTTTCACTAGCGAGGGATTCTGCGCAAGCGCGATAAAGACAAACAAAGAAATATTGACGAAATAAAGCAGAAGCTAAAAATTTGGGGGGAAGAGTGATCATGGGTAAGGTAGAAGAAACCCATTTTTGACGTTGTAACTCACGTAACCAGACTAAATTTAACGGAAAAATCTGCACCTTTTCAGGGTGATAAACTACCCCCGACTGAAATTGATTATAAAATACCCAAATCTGATTGATCTGTTTTTCTCTAAGCCAATCTTCTAGAGTTATGACAATCTCTTGTACAATTGTGGTAATTCCAGTTAAAGAACTAGGTACTCTTAAACATAGTTGACTCTGATAACCTTTAGCTTCGAGGCGATCGCTAATTCTTCCCCCTATAGTTAAAACCCAGGGATACTCTACTGATTCAAGATTATCTAAAGTAAATTGAGTTATTTTTTCGTTAAATTGACCACACATACCCTGATCTGATCCAAAGACAACCACAGCTAATCTTTGATTAACGATTGCTTTCATACTTAATAACGCTTGGGGATGATTTTTGAGTAAAATCTGTATCCCCATCGTCAAAGTGCGTTCATATTCAATTAAGGAGTTTACAGCTTTCTCGTATTGATGAATATTAACCGCAGCTAAAGCTTTCATGGTTTTAACCACTAACTGTAAATCTTCTACAGTCTCTATTTTTCGTTTCCAGGTTTCTAAAGATGGCATAATGAAAAAAGTTGATGAATATGTGTTAAATCATGGTGGGTTAGTTTTTCTCCCCTTTCGATACGTTCACAGATACGGGGTAACCTTTCTCTAAAGTTTTGACGGATCATACTTTCTGCTGTAGCTATTTCTGCTAAGGGTAGAGAATCAAAAAAACCATGGGTAACCGCTAATAAGACTATGATTTGTTCAGCTACTGGTATGGGTTGATAACAAGACTGTTTTAATACCTCTGTAACTCTACGTCCTCTTTCTAGGGTTTGACGAGTTTTACTATCTAATCTAGTATCAAAACGAGAAAAAGCCTCTAATTCTGTAAATTGAGCGTAGGATAACCGTAAAGCACCTGCTACCTCTCGATAAGCGGGTAATTGGGTTTTTCCACCTACTCTCGATACAGACTTACCCACATCTACCGCGGGTAAAATACCCTTTTGAAATAAGGTAGGGGTGAGATAAATTTGTCCATCGGTAATGGAAATCAAGTTAGTAGGGATATAAGCGGATAAATTTTGTGCTTCGGTTTCTACAATGGGTAAAGCGGTTAGAGATCCACCCCCAAACTCGGGACGTAAATGAGTCGCTCTTTCCAATAAACGAGAATGGATATAAAATATATCACCAGGGAAAGCTTCTCTTCCGGGAGGACGACGTAATAACAAAGATAATTCTCGATACGCTCTCGCGTGTTGAATCAAATCATCATAGATAATTAAAACGTCCTTTCCTTGATCCATAAAATACTCAGCCATAGTAGTAGCTGCGTAGGGAGTGACGTACTGCAATCCTGGAGTACTATCTCCCGAAGCTACCACTACAATAGAATAACTCAGAGCATCTCGTGATTTTAACTGAGCAATAATTTTAGCTACCGCTGAACTACGTTGACCAATAGCACAATAAATACAAATAACATTTTTACCCTTTTGATTGAGAATAGTATCTAGGGCGATCGCGGTTTTTCCCGTTTGACGATCGCCTAAAATTAACTCTCGTTGTCCTTTTCCGATGGGAATTAAAGCATCAATTACTTTTATACCCGTTTGTAAGGGTACTGTAACTGGGGCTCTTGCCATTATTTTTGGTGCTGGTTTTTCAATCGGACGTAATTCTACTGGTACAATAGTACCCTCACCATCAAGAGGACGACCTATCCCATCTACAACCCTACCTAATAAACTTTCTCCTACTGGTGTATCTAATACTCTACCTGTACGTCTTACTTGACAACCTGCTGTAATAGTTCGACTTTTATCTAAAAGAATTAATCCTACTTCTTCTGGATCTAGATTAAACACCATCGCTAATTGATTTTCTGGTAATTCTACTAACTCTTCAATTCCTACTGATGGTAACCCAGTTGCTTTAGCGATACCTTCTCCTAGATAAGTAATCTTGCCAATTTCTGCTACTTCTAATTGAGGATAATAATTGCTAACAATATCATTGGTTGTTTGCAAACTTTCGGTAACAAAGGTTTTTAAATTGGGTATTTGGTTAGACATATTGAATCTTTAAGCAAGATAACTTTTACATTTTAGGGCTTGTTCTAATCCCTGTAAATATTGTTCAACATTCCAAGTTAATTGATAACTTTGATTGCTTAATTCAATACCACAGATTAACCCTGGTAAGGTTTGAAACTCAACTTGATTTTGTGCTAAAACCTCCAGTAATTTTTGTTGTTGTTCTGAAGTTAAAGCAAAAGTGGTTTTAATAATAATTGGCTCGCTAAGGGATAATTTCTTATCAGTTAAACCTTGTCTAAAGACATTAATTATTTCTTCCTCCAAATCCCTATTAGCTAAATCTTTCAAAATCTGACGAGTAATCGAGATAACTTGTTGACTAATTTGTTGCTGAAAGTTATCTAAATAAGCTTCTTTTTCTCTCTCTAATTGTTGAGATAGTACTAACTTTACCTCTTCTACTTCTTCTTTAACTTGTTGTAAAAGTCTTTCTTTCTCTTCCCTTACTTCTGCTTGAGCGTCTGATAACCAAGCTTCTTTTTTAGCTTCTAATTCTCGTTGTTTTTTTTGATAGATTAAAGCTTGATTTTCGGCGTTTTCTAGTTGTAGAGAAGCTTCTCTAACACGGTTTTTAATATTGGACTCTCTTTGCTCCATCGCCTTCAGAATTGGTTGATAAAGAAAATGCTTTAACAGAGCAACTAAAATCAAAAAATTAACTATTTGAGCGAAAATAGTAAAGCCATCAATCAGCATAATTTAGCCTCCACTGTGACTTAAAAAATAACCCCAAAAAGGATTAGCAAAAATCAAGATTAAACTAATTACTAAACAATAAATAGATGTAGATTCTATTAAAGCCATTCCCACAAAAAGAGTTCGGGTAATTGTATTAGCTTCGTCTGGTTGTTGGGCTAAAGCGATTAAAGCTTGAGATAATGCTCTTCCTTCCCCTAAAGCTGAGCCTATAGAGCCTATACCCATAGTTATACCAGCTGTAAAGATAGAAATAGCAGCGATAATAGTTAGAGTATTCATGATTTTGTTTCCTCAATTGTATTTAAATCTTTTGCTTCTACTTGTGTAGCTGCACTAATAAAAACCGTAGCTAAAATAGCAAAAATAAAAGCTTGAATCAAACCAGTTATTAACCCCATAGCTTGCATAACTATTGGTAAAAATAGAGGAGCGATAGATAAGAGGATAGCTACAATCATCGTGCCACTCATGACATTACCAAATAGTCTAACTGATAAAGAAATCGTATTAGAAAACCGACCAATAATATTAAAAGGCAACATAATCGGTGTAGGTTGAAGATAGTAACGTTTGAAATAGTTCAATAATCCTTGTTTTTTGATACCGTAGAAGGGAACAGCAAAGAAAACACAAATAGCCAAAGCAACAGTAGTAGATAGTGAACCTGTGGGTGGATGATAACCAGGGAAAATTGTTAAAAGATTGGAAACAGCGATAAAAATAAACAAAGTCCCAATAAAAGGTAAATAATCATCTGCTTTTTGTTGGCTGATTTCCTCAATTTGTTGATTAATAGTTAAGACTATTACTTCTAAAATATTTTGTCCTCGACTAATACTGATTTTTGGGGAAAGTTTACGGGTGACTAACCAAGAAAATAAGACTAGTAAAGCCATAACTAGCCAAGTAAAAACTAGAGTAGCATTGATAGTGATAAATCCTCGTTGCCAAAGAATGATTTGATCTGGAGTTAGATTCATAGTTTTTGACTGCTATTTAATTTTGCTTTCTTTACTAATCCAATACCAAGCGTTAAAACACCCCACAACCACACCAATAAATAAAAACATTAAAGTCCAAGAATAGGGGCTAGCAAAATGTTTATCTATCCAACTACCGATCGCGATACCAATTAAGATAGGAATACTTACAGACCAACCTACCATACCAAACATACCCAAACCAAACCAAACGGTTTTAGCTTCTTGTCTAGCTTTGAGTTTGCGTTGAGTTTTTTTACTAATTTGGTGGTGAAAACTATGCCAAAAAGGTCTAGACTTATTCATAATTGACCTATCTCCGCAAAATGACGGATAATATTAGCTTCAAACTTAGCTAAAGCCGAACGAGTGAGTTTTTCTTGTTCATCTAATACCTGAAAATGTTCAGCTAGGGTTTGTTTGAGACTTTCGAGACAATTACTTCTCACTGCGTTAAGGGTGGATACCAAAACTTCCTGTTGATGTTTAACTAAGATTCCTTCATCTATAGCTAGATATTCTCTGGTTGAGTGCGTAAACTCTAATATCCCGGGAACTAAAACCGTTACTAAGTCTAGATGATGAGGTAAAAGACAAAAACTACCATTAGCCCCCTCAGCAATGATTTTACTGACTTCTTCCTCAAGAATAACTTGATCAGGGACAAGGACTTTTAATTTCATAGTTTTTTAACTTGATTAATGTCACCAATCATATAGAGAGACTCTTCGGGATAATCGTTAAATTCATCGTTGAGAATCCGTTCACAACCCGTTAAAGCTTGTTCTAGTTTAACGCTAGTACCTTTTAATCCCGTAAACTGTTCAGTAGTAAAAAAAGGTTGAGTAAGAAATCTTTCTAGTCTTCTCGCGCGATAGACTATTTGTCGTTGACTCCCTGCTAATTCATCTAAACCTAGGATAGCAATGATATCCTTTAGTTCTTCATAATTAGCGAGAGTTGCGCGGATTGCTTGGGCTATTTGATAATGGCGATCGCCCACTACTTGGGGTGTGAGGATTTGAGATCCTGATTGTAGAGGATCAATCGCGGGATAGAGTCCTTCACTAACGCGTTTACGAGATAGTACTATAGAAGCACTTAAATGAGAGAAAGTATGTACAGCAGCGGGATCGGTGAAATCATCAGCGGGTACATAAACAGCTTGTACAGAAGTAATTGTTCCTTGGGAAGTGTTACAGATTCTTTCTTCTAATTCGGCTAATTCAGTACCTAGGGTAGGTTGATAACCAACACGAGAGGGTAATTTACCCATTAAACCCGAAACTTCTGCACCTGCTTGAATAAAGCGAAAGATATTATCAATCATTAACAGAACATCTCGTTGTTGATCATCGCGGAAATATTCAGCAATAGTTAAGGCTGCGTGACCTACCCGAAAACGAACCCCAGGAGATTCGTTCATCTGACCAAAAATCATTACAGTATTGTCTAATACTCCCGCTTCTTTCATCTCTCTATAGAGTTCTTCACCTTCTCGGGAACGTTCCCCAATCCCACAAAAGATGCTAATTCCCTGATAGTGAGCAACCAAATTATGAATGAGTTCGCTGATTAAGACGGTTTTTCCTACTCCTGCACCTCCAAATAACCCCGCTTTACCTCCCCTTTCAATAGGTGAGAGAACATCAATCGCTTTGATTCCTGTGTAAAAAATTTCGGTAGTAGTTGATCTTTCTTTCAGGGGTATTCCAGCGCCATAAATTGAGCGCCATTCTCCACCTGTAAGGGGTTGTTCATGATCAAGAGTTTCCCCAAAAGTGTTTAACATTCTTCCTAAGAGTCGATTACCTACGGGAACTTGTAAAGAATGACCTGTATCAATAACTTTTGTTCCTCTAGCTAATCCTTGGGTAGGGGTTAAAGCCAAACCCCTGATTAAATGACTATCTAGATAAGTAAAGACTTCAACGAGAATGTCTTGATTTTCTCCTGTTTTAAGTACAGTAAATATTTCAGGTAAAGTATCGTCAAAAGCTATATCTACGACACTTCCGCGAATGGCAACTACTGTACCTTGGTTGGTTGGTGGTGATTCTAGTTGTTGATACACTATCTTCTCACCTCCATAGGAGTGTTTATCTATCTCTATTGTAAATGGATTTCCAGGACAATCTATGTAAATAAAAGTAACGAAGTTAGGTATTAGGTGTTAGGAGCAATACTACTCGGTTAAGGTTAAGATTTATGTTGTGAGGTAAATTTAGAATTGAGAATGTGCGAAAAAACAATTAATTCTTCATTCTTCATTTTCCTATTGCATGAGTACCTAAAATATTATGCCTTCAGAAAAAAAACGCGTCGTTTACCAAGAATTCGGTACGAGAGAAACAGAAGAAGCAGAAACCCTTGATTTACCACCCCAACAACAAAACCTGAGAATACAAACCTCAAAAGCGGGACGTAAGGGTAAAATCGTAACGATTATCAGCGGTTTTGTCACTACGCCTGAAACTCTTAACCAAATACTCAAACAGTTAAAAACCCAATGTGGTAGTGGAGGTACAAGCAAAGAAAATACTATTGAGATTCAAGGAGACCACAAAGAAAAGATCCGACAAACTTTGATTAAACTAGGATATAAAGCAAAAATTAGCGGCGGGTAACTTATGTCTTTACCTCGTTTCCTGACGATTATCTTCGGTGTAGGTTTGATTATTGGGTTGATGTTGTGGCTAATTGGGTCTATCTCTCAACTCTATATTCAGATTGCTTTTACTAGTACTTTGTTAGCTAATCTGTTGGTAATCTTGTTGATAGCTTTACTAGCCACATTGATCGGGGTTTTCCTCTATTACTTTAATATACCTTGGTTGCGAGGTTCTCGTAAATCCCCAAAATCAGGGAGAAAAAAATTAGAAGTTCCCCTAGAAAAAACCACAGCAGCTAGCGAAACTCTCAAAGCGATACGTAAACAATTAGAACAAGTACAGGATGAAGTAGCTAGAGAAGCTTTGTTAAAACGGTCTCAGGAAATAGAGGAAAATTTAGCCAGGGGAGAGTATCAGGTCATTATTTTTGGAACGGGATCAGCGGGAAAAACTTCCCTAGTTAACGCTTTATTCGGAGAAATAGTCGGTCAAGTTGAAGCAACTATGGGAACTACTAAACTAGGAGAAAGCTACTCTCTTCATCTACCAGGATTAACCAGAAAGATCGTTATTACTGATACTCCAGGAATCCTAGAAATGGGGATAGAAGGAAACCAAAGAGAAAATTTAGCTTGTGAATTGGCTACCGAAGCTGATTTATTATTGTTCGTGGTTGATAATGATATACGTCAGTCAGAATATGAACCTTTAAAAACTTTAGTAGAAATCGGTAAGCGATCGCTGTTAATCTTTAATAAAATTGACCTCTATAGCGATGAAGATGGGGAGTTAATCTTGACTACTCTACAACGGAGGGTGAAAGCTTTTTTATCTCCTCAAGATATCATCGCCATCGCTGCTAACCCCCAACCAGTAAAATTAGCTAGTGGTGATTTAGTAAATCCTGAACCAGAGATTCTCCCCTTGATTCGTCGTTTAGTAGCGATTTTACGCGCCGAAGGTGAAGATTTAATCGCTGATAACATTCTCTTACAATCTCAACGTCTCGGAGAGCAAGCGCGATCGCTTCTGGAAGAACAACGGAAAAGACAAGCAGACAGAATCATCGATCGCTATCAATGGATTGGCGCAGGAGTAATCGCTATGACTCCCTTACCCGTGGTGGATATGTTAGCTACAGCTGCTGTTAACGCCCAAATGGTGGTAGAAATCGGTCAAGTCTATGGTTGTGAACTAAATCGCGATCGCGGACAAGAGTTAGCCTTATCTTTAGGTAAAACCCTAATTAGTCTAGGTGTAGTCAAAGGTGCTATAGACTTATTCGCCAAATTATTGCAATTGAATATAGCTACCTATGTTTTAGGAAAAGCGATTCAAGGAGTAACCGCAGCTTATTTAACGCGCATTGCGGGTAAAAGTTTTGTCGAATATTTTCGCCAAGATCAGGATTGGGGAGACGGTGGCATTACAGAAGTAGTTAAAGAACAGTTTAAACTCAGTCGTAAAGATGAATTCGTCAAAGGTTTTGTTAAAGACGCTTTAGACAAAGTAGTTCAACCCTTAACCGAGAGTTTAGGGGAAAATTGGGAACCGCTCGAAATCGATTATCAAGAGTCAGATTGGTAATTATGTCAAATAAGCAGATCATTACTTATAGTCCTAGTTATACCCTAGTTCCTACTTATGAATGTTTTAATCGTTGCAGTTATTGTAACTTTCGCACTGATGTAGGGAAAAGTCCTTGGTTAACCCTTACAGAAGCAAGAAGACAATTAGAAAAGCTACAAAATAGTGGTGTCACAGAAATTCTGATTCTCTCAGGGGAAGTTCACCCCCAAGAGTCTAGACGTCAAGCTTGGTTAGAGTTAATCTATGATTTGTCTAAATTAGCTTTAGATCTAGGTTTCTATCCCCATACTAACGCAGGTCCATTAACTTTTACTGAGATGGCTAAACTCAAAGAAGTCAATGTCTCCATGGGCTTAATGTTAGAACAATTGACACCAAAATTATTAGAAACTGTACATAAACACGCACCTAGTAAAGTCCCCCAATTGCGTTTACAACAACTGATTTGGGCGGGAGAATTACAGATACCCTTTACTACAGGCTTACTTTTAGGGATAGGGGAAACTCCCCAAGACAGAATCGAAACCTTAGAAGCGATCGCTCAAATACAATCCTCATGGGGTCATATCCAAGAGGTTATTTTACAACCTCATAGCCCCGGTCAAAAACAATCTTTTACTGCTGCTGCTTTTTCTCCTCAAGAGTTGATTGATTTAATCAAAATTGCGCGATCGCTTCTTCCTGAAAGTATCACTATTCAGATTCCCCCTAATTTAGTACCTGACGTTAAATTTATCTTAGCTTGTCTAGAAGCAGGAGCAAGGGATTTAGGCGGAATTGGACCAATAGACGTGGTTAACCCTGATTTTGAGCATTTACAAATAGATAAACTCAGCGATATTCTAGCTAGCGCGGGTTGGCGTTTAGTTCCACGATTACCCGTTTATCCCCAATATTATTTGAAATAGATTGAGACAAATGTTAAAACCCTATCATCAGATAGCTATTCAAGACTGTGGAGAATCTTTGGTAGCGATTCCCCTAGATATCTTCTCTGTCGAATCTCCTCCCCCCTATCTTAAATTAGGGGCAAATTATGGGGGGTTATCTCCCTATTATCTGCGTGAAGGGGTTGTCGAAGCTTTACAAAACGCCCAAAACAATCTACAACAACTTTACCCTAATTGGCGCTTGCATATTTTTGACGCTTATCGTCCTGTTGCTGTACAACAGTTTATGGTTGACTATACCTTTAATAGCTGTTTAATCTCTCAGGGATTGGTTAAAGATAATTTAACTCCTACTGAAATTGAGGCTATTTATGAACAAGTCTATCAGATTTGGGCTATCCCTAGTACTAACCCCCTGACTCCCCCTCCCCATAGCACAGGAGGTGCAGTAGATTTGACTATAATTGATGATAGGGGTTTAATTCTTGATTTTGGTTCGGTTATTGATGAGTTATCCCCGCGATCTCATCCCGATTATTATTTGGCTCAACAGGATTCATCTTCTCAAGAATATCACCAACGCCGAGAGTTACTAAATGAGGTTATGTGTCACGCTGGTTTCTGTCGTCATCCCGGGGAATGGTGGCATTTTTGTTTAGGTGATCAGATGTGGTGTTGGTTATCCGGTCAATCCTCTGCTCGTTATGGTATAATCAATAATTAATTCCTACATAGTAAACACTTTCTTGCTTTTTAAGTTCTAAAGATTCATAGGAAGCGATCAGTTGGGCAAATTTTTTGCCTAATTGCAGCTTCTCCATGGTTTTAGTAATAGAAACTTGGTACTTCTTTTGATACTCACTCGCTACTTGACTGATAGGTACATATTCTTGGTTTGATTCTTGAATTAGTTTACGGATGATTCTCACTAAAACGATTTCTAAGTTAACGGGAGAATCTATTTTGACTATTTCTTTTTCTTTAATACTTTCGTCAACTTTATCAGTAAAAACCGTTAGATATACATCACTATCTGAAGTAGGTTTATGAAACACTAAACCATGTTTTGAGTCTGATAATACCTCTTCTATTCCTTGTTGGGGGAAATAATATTCTATTACTTCTGATAAATTTAAATTGAGCTTTTTCTTAAACATTTGGATCAGACGTGTTAGTTTAATCCAGATTTTACCCGTTCGTTTTTGTTCACTGGTTATTAGACTTTTTACTTCCTCAAAACATTGATTGATACTAGGATATTCAGTAATTTTACTGAGAGCAAATCTTTGCATTTGTGCAGTTTGACTATTCAAAACTATTAACTCATCGCCACGACGAGAGACTTTATAAACCGTCAGACCATGATGTTGTAATGCTGTTGATAAATGATTTAAATCTCCATCAGAAGAACAGATTAAGACTTCTTTTGCTTTAGGATAATTTAACCAAATTGATGACCCAAAGGAAATCATTTTTAAATCAGCGCTATTTTTTCCAGGTGGAACGTGTAATAATTCATATCCTCTCTCGTAAAATTCTACGTCTTTTTTGCCTAGGTTGCGCCAATTACCAAAAGCAAATTTTAACTTAATGGGATAATAACATACTGTACTTAAAAATTTTTCGCTGTTAATATCAAGATAGAGATTTTCGGTATCTAATAATAAAATGGCTAAGTAAAAATCTAGTTCTTGTTGATGATTATTCGTGAAATGATAGTTAATAGCATTGTGCATAAACTCTCGAAAATAAAAAGATTTGAAAAAAATTGGATAAACTAAATAAGAGAGTAAATCTATTAACTTATTGATTAAATCATCATGATTTTCGATGTTGTTAAATTTTTTTTGTAATTTTTGTTTGAACTTGTTTTGAAAATTAACATCTTGCCATGGATAACTTCTAAACTGTTCTTTTAACCAGTTCGGATGCTTGTTGTGAATTAAAAAAAGTATCCTGACTACTCCATCACAAATAGAATTGAGGTTGATTGATTGATTAGTTGTCATACTTGACATCCTTAGTTAGTGCTTACAACCTGGTTTGTCTTTAATTATTAGTATATTATGTATAACGCTTAATCAAGTAAATATTACATAAAAATGCTTCTGATAGTAAAAATACTTAACATATTCTTAAAGTAAAATTGACCATAATCGGATAGTATATTAACTCAGAGCCAATTTCTAATCCAAATCAAGCCTGATGAAGAAACTCAAACAAAAATTAGTATCGCTCTTAACTAAATTACCCGAGGAATTTGCTGTAGAAGACATTCAGTACCATATCTATGTTATCGAAAAAATTCATCAAGGCTTAGAAATCGTCAAACAGGGTAAAAAGTTTAAACAAGAAGAAGCGGAGGGAATTCTAGGTAAATGGCTTATCAGGTAGTTTGGTCTTCAGAAGCAATTGGAGACATCGAGGCGATCGCGAGTTATATTGCGCGTGACTCGCCTTCCTATGCTGCAGCTATGGTCAGAAAATTACTAGAGGAAGTCAGACAGTTACGTCATTCGCCCTTTGCAGGTAATCCTGTTTTTGAGTGTGATGATGCTAATCTGAGGGAAGTCTTAACTTACAGTTATCGGGTAATTTACCAAATAGAAGCAGAAACCGTGATTATAGCTACTGTAGTCCACAGTAAAGCTTTACTCAGTTTAGAAGCATAACCATAGGGGTAAGTTCACTCAGAACTACCCCTTTAATCATGGTTATTGATAACTAATTCCCGCCTCTTTAAGACGTTGAATCGCTTCTTTAATCCGTTCATCAGCTACAGTTAAAGCAATACGGAAGAAACCTTCTCCCGCTTGACCATAACCATTTCCTGGTGGAACAAGAATACCGCATTTTTCTAGTAATAGGCTAACAAATTCTGTCGAAGTATAACCAGAAGGAACGCGTACCCAAACATAGAGAGTAGCTTTAGGCGCTTCGATGGGCCATCCTAAAGATTGTAACCCTTCCACAATCAGATCCCGACGACGTTGATAGACAGACATGAGCTTAGCTAAGTCAGTAGGGGGAGTTCCGAAAGCGGCGATCGCGGCTTTTTGGACAGCTTTAAAGACACCAGAATCTACATTAGTTTTAACTTGACCTAATCCCTTAATCCCAGTAGCGTTACCAACCACAAAGCCTACACGCCATCCTGTCATATTATAAGATTTTGATGTACTGTGAAACTCAATCGCTACATCTTTAGCTCCAGGAACTTGTAAGATACTAGGAGGTTGATAACCATCATAAGCCATTTCTGAGTAGGCATGGTCGTGACAGAGTAGGATATCATATTCTCGACAAAAAGCCACTAAGTCACCGAAAAACTCTAAAGTAGCGATCGCCCCTGTAGGATTATTAGGATAATTAATCCACAATAATTTAGCTTGACGGGCTATATCTGAGGGAATAGTGCTTAAATCAGGTAAAAACTGATTTTCAGGTAACAAAGGCATGACATAGGATTCGCCACCTGCAAAAATAGTAGAAGTGCGATAAACAGGATAACCAGGATCAGGTATGAGTACATAATCTCCTGGTTCAACAAAAGCTAAAAAAGTGTTATGAATAGCTTCTTTAGAACCTATAGAGGAGACTACCTCAAGATCCCGATTTAATCCAGTCACACCAAAGCGTTTTTCCATCCACGCTACCGCAGCTTGACGATATTCTTTAGTACCCTGATAGGGAGGGTAATTGTGGGTAGAAGGATCATCAATAGCTTGGTGCATAGTACTAACCACGTGTGCAGGTGTAGGCTGATCAGGGTCTCCTACTCCCATATTAATGATATCAACACCTTTGCTGATGAGTTCATCTCTTTGGCGATCGAGTTCAGCGAATAAGTAAGGAGGAATCTTGTCTAAGCGTTTAGCAAACTGCATAATTACTGGGTCAAAACGGTATTGGAAAATACTATCATTATCCTATGCTTTCGGGAGTTATTCAATGTTTTATAAAATTAGTATTATTGTCGAAAAAGATCTCGATGGTTACTATGGCTATTGTCCACAATTACCAGGATGCCAAAGTCAAGGTATGGAAAATAAAATGCTTTTGTTGAGTTAGGTAGAACGGTGGAACGGTGGAACAGTGTTATTATTCTTATATATCATACTCCCTACTCCCCTCTCTCTTTCAGGGGTATGTTTTTTACCAAGATTTTGTAGTTAGGGTGAGACTCCGAAGACAATCTGGGAAAGTGGACAAGGAAGTATATATATTATAGTACAAAAACACCGTCAGGTGTATTATCCACCTTTTCTACCTGTCTTCTTTCCTCCGAGAGTCTCATCTTCACCGAAATGTTAAAAACCTACCCTTAAGAGCCCCCATCGCCTCCCTCTTGCCGGCTATAACCATTCTTGGTTTACTTATTATTATTCTGGGGTAGTTTGTTGTTGATTTTCCCAGAGTTCTTGTTGCTGACGTTTAAAGTCCGTTGCAGCGTTGTCTAAGTTTTGTTGACTATCGCTTTGAAATTGGTCTGAGGTTCTCGATGTACCGAAATTAGCACGATGAATCAAATCAAGAGGGTTTAATCCCGCAGGACCTGTCAGAGAATTATACTCGCTTTGTTGATAGTTGGGATTATCTGTAGAATTAACTTGAGCTAAAGCAGGAGATAACAGATAAAACCAGGAAACACAACAACATAAGGTTAGGGAAAGGGATTTTAAAGTAAACATGATCTTACTTATGATAGACGACGACGTAACAGAGGTTGAATCGCAATCAGAGCAAAAATAGCAAAGAGTGACAGTACGAAAATAACTTGAGTAAAGTTAAGGGATAACCAGGGAGATTGTAAAACAGTGCTAGTTAAACTCCAATCGGGATGTAGATAAAGATAGCGAATCGGTTCGATCGCATAAGTTAAGGGATTAAATAGGGCGATCGCTTGTAACCATACTGCCATAAAATTAAGTGGAGCTAAAGCGGTACTAGCAAAAAGTAGGGGAAGATTAGCGACAAAGATGATCGCGATTAATTCTATATGACCAGGTAAAGCAAAAGCTAGACCTAAACTTAAAGCGGTTACCCCTAAGACTATTAAGAGTACAATCAGGGCGATCGCTGCTAATCCTACTAGATTAGGTAATCCTGCCCCTACAAAAGCACTAGCCATAACGATTACGCTACTTTGAATAAAACTCAGCGCCACTATATAAATAGTAGATGCAGCTACAATGGAGTAGCGAGAAGCAAGAGGAGCGACGAGAAGACGATTAAGAAAACCGAACTCGCGATCGAACATTACGGGTAACCCTGCGTTTAAAGCACCAGAAAAAGCGGTAAAGACGATAATTCCTGGAGCGAGAAATCTAGCATAATTGGTATCATCACCAAAAAGACCAACAGGTGCATTATAAAAAAGAGCACCAAACAAGATCAACCAGATAAAGGGTTGAATCACCCCAGCTACTAGAGTGGAAGGACGTCTTAATAGTTGAATAAATAGACGTTTGGTTAAAGCTAGGGTTTCTTGAATAAAATCCCCAACAGGATTAGTCGTAGATAAGGTATTTTCTCTAAATTGGGTAGTTGTTAGACTTTGACTCATAGTTATTTAACTTATTTCATTTGTTGTTTTTTTTCAGCTTTGAGATCTCTTGTACCCTGTGCTGCTAATTCTGCATCCATCAGGGTTTTTCCTGTAGCTGCTAGATAGACATCATCTAAACTAGGGCGAGATTGGGTCATACTAAAAATAGAGAAGTTAGCCTTGGTTAAAGTTTGCTCTATTTGGCTTAAACAGTTAGCTTCTGGAGTTACTACCAGGTTGAGAGAATTACCCTGAGCTTGATTAGTGATGATTTCTTGCACAAAGGGTAGAGTTTTTAGGGCTAGAGTAGCTTGTTCTGCTTCTTCTACTGTAGCAAATTCTTTGAGACGTAAGGTAATGCGTTCTCCTCCTATTCTATCTTTAAGTTGACTAGGTGTACCTTCGGCGATAACTACACCTTGGTCAATGATAGCCAGGCGATCGCAGAGTGCATCAATTTCCTCTAGATAGTGACTGGTGATTAGTACTGTTGTACCTTGTTCTTTTAAACTGCGTAAAAAATTCCAAACTACCAGACGACTTTCGATATCTAAACCTACAGTAGGTTCATCTAAGATTAACACTTCGGGTTTATGGAGTAAACCTGCGGCTAAATCCAGACGACGACGCAACCCACCAGAATAAGTCCCTGTTTTTTGGTTAGCGTAGTTAGTTAAGCCGAGTAATTCGATTAATTCAGGGATACGTTGTTTAGCTAGAGTGCGAGGGAGATGATATAATGCTGCTTGTAACTCTAGTAATTCTTGACCCGTGAGAATCTTATCGATCGCTACTTCTTGAGCTACATAACCGATTTGACGACGTACCGCGGTAGGATTGGCGATCGCCGATAGACCACATACTTCTATTTTACCCCCATCGGGTTTAGTTAGGGTACAGATACAACGAATTGTCGTAGTTTTTCCTGCACCATTAGGACCTAGTAACCCGAATATTTCCCCTGGTTGTACTTTAAAGGATATTTGCTTAACCGCGGTTACTGAGCCATAGGATTTTTGTAAGTTTTCTACTAAAACAGCAGGTGTCATAATTAGTTTTAATTAACGATTGGTTGAAATGGAAATAGACCTAAATATTTTAAGCCTATTCCAACTTGGATAACTTAGTAATAATTACCTACTTTGCGATGATGAACAGCGGTCAATCCTTCCGCTTTAGATACTCTTCCTTGGCTAACTTCACTATAAACTATCCAGTGATCGCTAGTTTCCATTCTACTACTCACAACGCATTCTAAGTAGGCTAAAGCGTCGGTGAGAATTGGTGAACCATTACTAGCGGTTTGGGTGTTAACTCCTGCGAATCTATCCGCACCGGGGGGGAAGCGTTTGAGGAAGTGTTTCATCAAGTTTTGATAATTACCTTCTTCGAGGATATTTAAGACAAAGCGATCGCCTACTTGCATCAGAGATTCTATTGCTCTATCTTTAGCGACAGCTATACTTAAACCTGGTGGGTCAAAACTAGCTTGAGATACCCAAGAAGCCAACATCGCACTACGGCTATCACCTTTTTGGGCGGTTATAATATATAAGCCTCCACTAATGCGCCCAATGGCTTTACTCAATTCATTATCTAGGGATTTACGTTGTTTAATTAACTCTTGTTGGGTTAAAGCTTGACCTAAATCTGTGCCCGCTTCTTCACAGAGTTGATAGAGGGCTTCATCGGGAGTATTTTTCACTTTTATCGGTTTAAAGGCTTGTTGTAGCCCTGTTTCGATTAATTTAGTCAAAAGTGGGTCAATTGGCTCGTCATCACCGCCGTAGGACTCATAGAGACCAATTAATTGGGGTGGGTGCGCTGCTGCTAAAATCGTTCCTAAGTTGGTGGTGGTTTCTGAGAGGTTGTTACCTGAAAGAGAAGGCATTCCTAGTACGATTGCTTGTGATTCTTTAACTAACTCTTGTACTTCTTGGGGATCTGCGGTTTTGAGATCTACCATTTCTACCGCTACTTCGGTTTTGTTGATTCCTTTGGCGATAGCTTGAGAGAGGCGATCGCTGTAACCGTAGTCTGAGAGGTAGAATAAAGCTACAGTTTTTTCTGCTTTAGCGACTTGTTGACTCCAATCCCAATAATTTTGCAGTAACTCTTGAATATTATACTTGAGTAAAGGTCCATGACCATTAGCTACTAAATTTATCTCTCCTAAGGGCTGCATACGCTTCATAGCGCCTATTACGGAACGAGCGTTAGGACCCATTAAGCATTCATAATAGAAGCGGTAATCTGGGGCTATATTGCTTAATTTCTCATCGAAGAGAGCATCACTACAATAGTGCATCCCAAAAACATCACAGGTAAAAATTGTCTGAGTGAGGTGATCATAGGTTAAGATAGTATCGGGCCAATGGAGATTTGGTGCATTGACAAACTCTAAAACATGACCATTACCTAAGTCTAATTGGTCCCCATTTTTTACCTGACGACGTTTAAAGGGTTGATGAAGAAAGTTATCTAAAAATTGTAAGGCTACTTTTGACCCAATTACGGTTACTTCGGGAGCAAGTTGTAAAATATCTTTAACTAAACCGCTATGATCTGGCTCTGTATGACTGATAATTAAATAATCTATGGTACTTGGATCAATTAGTTGCTTAAGGTTATCTAGATAAAGATTGCGAAATTTAGCATGAGATGTATCGATAAGAGCAGTTTTTTCTCCTTTGATGATATAGGAGTTATAGGTAGTGCCATTTTGGAGACCGAATTCGATATCAAAGCGATCGCGATCCCAATCTAGGGAACGTATGGCTGTTGTATCTTGGACTAGACTACTTGTTTGCATAGTTAATCTTTTTGTGGGTGTACTAACCATCTCTTCCCCCCTTTTTTAAAGTTTTGTTAAATTTTTATTCATTATAGCAAGATAGGCAAAGATTAATCTGAAATGGATTGAAAGAAAGCTAAAAATATAACAGAAGGGAGACTTCGGAGAGGGGGAGTAGGGGGAGTGTCAATCACCAGAAATAACCTGGTTTAACAGCGGTTTGACGTTGACTAGAGTCGTATTTAAGTAGATATTCACGGGCGATCGCCTGATTTTTTCGTAGTATTTTAACTTCTGTTTGTGCTATCTCGGTATCAGTAGAAAGGAGAATTACTTGATGAGAAGCAGAGGGGAAATAACGTTCAATTAGATTATAACGATGGGAGGAGTCTAACCTACCAAGAGGAGTATCTATAGCTATAGGTAAACTACGTCCTGATACACGAGCTAAACCCCATAAAAAGGCGATCGCTAACATTTGTTTTTCTCCCGCGGAGAGTCGGTGTTTGGGTACTAATTTTCCTTGGTAATCGTAGAGAGTCAGGGAGAAGTTTTGGGTATCAATAGAGACACGATAGACTAAATCCGATTTATGGAGAAGATAACGAAAACAGTCGGTTACTTCTGTTTCTAATTTATTGAGTTTTTTCAGGGTGAGACGTTCGCGAAATAATTGTAAAGTTTTTTTAACCTTAGTGATAGATTGAATAATATGCTCATTATCCTGATACTGTAAACTTTGTTCGGTATATTGTTCTAACTCTTTTTTAGTAGAAGCGATCGCTTTTAAGGTTTCTTCCCAACGACGTTTACCCAAATCATAAGCACTTTGAGCTGATAATAACTCTTGTTGGGCTTGTTGTACAGCTGCTGCTAACTTTTCATAAGCTTCAGGAGAAGCAGCTACAGCTAAACGTCTCTCATAACTTTCGATTTGTTTGTCTAATTCTGTCAAGGTGGTGAGAGTTATTGTTGCTAACTCCATCTGTTGGGGTAACTGATTCTCGAGCGTATTTTCTAAAGCTTTTAACCCTTCTGTATCCAAACCCAACCAGGGAGTAGGATGATTAGTGATTTTCTCGGTTAGATGTTGATTTTCTGTAGTGAGAAACTCCTTAACTTTACTAATTATCTCTTCTGTTAACTCCAGTTGAGCTAAATAATTTAATAACTTCTCATCTCTTTTCCCTAATACATCTCGGGTTATTTTCGCTTCTTGATATTCTAACTCTATTTGAGCTTGAGTTTTAGCTTGTTGCAGTAGTGGTAAAATCAAGCTTAGAGGTAGGTACTCCTGACTTAACTGACGTAACTGATCACGATGATTATCCCGAGACAGAGAGATATTCCTAAGTTCAGTTTCTAATTTACTTTTTTCGGCGGCTATTTTTCCACCTTCAATTCTAAAGTCTGTATCGGTGTCACGATGTTTTTGTTGTGCTTTGAGAAGTTGATTTTCTAGGGAGACTAACTCTTCTTTAGTTTTAGTAGCAGTTTCTTGCTGTTGTTGTAACTTCCCTTCGATCGCTTCTAAAGTAGCTAACTGAGTTTTACTAGCTAAAGCTTTACGTTTACGATTAGCTAACACGTCTAAATCTGTATCGAGACGTTCCACTAATTCTAAACCTAACAGAGTGGAGATAGCGTTAATTACGGTTTCTGGTGGTGATTCTAATTCGGCTAATTCCTTAACTTGTTCTCCATCAAATAAAAATAGATTAGAGATACCAATGGGTAGGATATTCTCAATATACTCATCCCAGGTATTAGCTAAAGCTGTATCGGGCCAATCATTTTCTAGGATACCTAATTGATCTTTACCATCTTTGGGGGGTTTTGTCCAACTTCTAACTATCCTAAGATCTACCCATTGGTCATGACGTACATGTTCTAGGGCTAATTCTAACCTAGTTCCTTCTCCCATAGCTATTTGGGAATGTACACATTGACTGAGAAAATCGCTATAACTAAGGTTACCACGAGTGGAACATTGTGCTCGTTGTCCATATAAAGCTAAACGAATCGCATCCATGAGGGTTGTTTTACCTCCCCCATTCATCCCCCCCAATAAAATAATGGGACGATTAGATTCTATGCTTAAATCGATAACGTGACGTCCTCGATATGGTCCAAAGTTTTCTAAAACTAGTTCGCGAAAAATCATGTTTAGGATTGATTAGGGAATTTTAATGTTCCCCAGGTAAGTTGTTTGACTGTATCTACGTCTGCTTCTGCTACAGCGTTTTGTAGGTTTCGGCTAAGATGTGCTCTTTCAATAGCTGAGGTGCGATCGCGTGAACTAGTTGCAAAACACTTCTCTAGGGTATCATAAATCCCTACCCTTCTTGATTTGGTATAGTATTGACGTTCTGTATCTAATAATTTTGCCATTAATTCTAGGTGCATTTGATCTTCTTGACAGATATCTTGAAGTAAATCCCATTCATCCCCACCTAAAAGGATATTAACTCTACTGAGGTTATCGTCTTGAAATTCTGCTCCTGTTACTTCTTGATAAATGCGAGGTAAACTATCCTCAAATTCGTGTTTTTCTTCTAACCAGATTCTCCTAATCTCTCTTAATTCTCCTTCGCTGATTAGGGTTATTTCTCCCATATCTTCTGGTGCATTCTTGCGTATTTCTATTTGGGCTTGCAGAAGTTTTCTTAACCAATATTCCCTTGATTCTTTGGTATATGGTCCTGGTATTGGTTCAACACTAATATTACCAGAGATATTTCTTTCAAATAAGGCTACGTTACCATGGATACGACGAAAGTCTCGTTTATCGCGATCGTCTTGTACATCTAATTCATTACGAATATCTAAAAGTGGTTGTAACCATTCTTTTTCTACATCGTTTTGGATCATTGCTTCCATGGATTTATCTTGACTTACTATAGTACAAACCCAACAACCAAAACGAGAATCACCACAACTAGGTGTCGAGTTATCAATTACAAGGGGACATTCGTTGTCTGCACTCGCATTTTTATACATACTAAATAAGTTTTTATTATCATTACCCCAGGGATTTGGCCACTGCATTAAATATAACCAGACTTCCTCGGTTCGCCAGTCTTCTATAGGAGAATAAATTAAAGAATTAGGTAAGCGATCGTTAGGGCTAAGATGATTTCTTAATCTCCCCGCTTCATGTTTTTTCATATTAGCTGATCGAGTTATACTCTCAGCTTTGCGAATGCCCAAAATAATGATAGTTTCCCCATGTTTTCTCACCATTTGACGGATAAAATGATTAACTGGTTGAATTTTCAGACGATCAGTACACCAACGAAATCCTGTTCTTGGTGAGGGATAACCTTTACCAATTAAACATACCCAAAAACTATCTTTTACTGAAGGTTGTAATAAATGGGGTTCAATGGGCATTTGCTGCTCTTGGGCTGCTAACTTCATTATTTCTAAGGATTTACTAACCCAAAGAGAAACGATAGGATTTTCTACCCTAGTATCTGTAGTAATTACATAAATAGTTTTATGTCGTTTCTCTGGTGGCAGAGAGGCGATCGCATTCCAGACTAATTGCAAGACTGCTGTACTGTCTTTACCCCCACTATAGCCAACTACCCAGGGTATATCGTCTAAACAGTATAAATCCTGTATTTCTTGACTTAGACTAGCGATATCATCTACTAACTCAGCAGTAGTCCTTGGAGGAAATAGAGGTATTTGTGAATTAGTCATGTTTCAATCTGTTATACTTAACTTATAACTACTTTTAACCTAATTATGAGTGAAAATCAAGAACTAGCCAACTTTCTGCAAACATATTTTAACAAATATTACAGGGACAAGTGTTATCCAGGCTTAATTTTTGAGCAAGGCAAGCGCACTATGTTACAAATAAACGTACCAGCCCATGAATTACCAACGCTTTTACAAGCGAAACCCTCTACTAACAATGATCCTGACTCGGGGAAAAATCGACCAGAAGTAAAAGGTCACGCCGAGGAAATTAAGGAGTATATTCTTGGTAGAGTGGAAAATGATCAACCTTGGTTAGTAGGAACATTAACCGCTAATGTTGATCCTGAGAAAATCGAGATTATTAATTTAGGTCGTGGTTTTTGTTTGGTTATTATCCCTAGAAGCGTTAAACTAGATATTACCGATGGTCAGCATAGAAAAAGAGCTATTCATGAACTAATCGAAGGTCCCCAAGCAGAATTAATTGGTAATAACGACTTTCCGATTACTATAGTTCTGGAGAAAGATTTTAGACAATGTCAAACAGATTTCCGCGATATGGCTTTAACTAAGGCTTTAGATAAGTCTTTATTATTATCATTTGGTGAATTTGAAGGAAGAGTTGGAATCAGTAAAATTCTCATCGACCAATTCCCTATGTTTCAGGATAAAACCGAAAAAATCAAGGCTTCTGCTTCAGCTAAGAAAAAGCTAATTTATACCACTAATAACCTGGTGAGATTTATCAGTTTGACTTTTACTAATAATGCAGATGATGATTTAAAAAGTTTTTCGGTAGAAAATTCCGCTAAATTATTAATAGATTGTTTGAGTTTATTTTTTAATCAATGTGCGGAAACTAGTTATATTTTTAACAATAATATTAATGATTTAACCGTAGAAGATGTTTATCACTTCAGAGATAATTGTATCTTAGGTACAAGTGTTGGCTTAGAAGTTTTAGGAAGGTTACTCTATTTAACTTATAATAGAAGTAGTCATGTTTTTGATTTAACCAAGGTTGAACAATTGACTAAGATTAAGTGGACAAGAGATAATAATCTGTGGCATGGTAATATAGTTATGCTAGATACAAATGCGACTAATTCTACTAAGAAATATAAGATGATTATAGGTTCTGGAGCAATAAGATTAGCTATAAATTTAGTCCAAAGAGAGTTAGAATGGCTTTAACCGCCAATTTGGGACATAGTCCGAGAATAGGTTTCTCCTTGAGTACCTGAGTCTCTGTTTTTATAGTTAATTTCTGGTTTAATAGCTAATAATTGCGCCACCTGTTTTCTGATCTGAGTTAATTCTACTCCTTCACGTAAAGCGGTTTTAAGGTTAATTTGTCCAGTTTCATTAAGCAGACAAGGACGTAACCAACCATCAGCCGAGAGACGCATACGGTTACAGCGATCGCAGAAACATTCTGACATCTGACTGATAAAACCAAGAGTACCCATCGCTTTAGGTATTTTAAACACATCAGCAGGACCATTACCCGTGATTTGCGACTCGATTAACCCCCAACGTTGACGAATTTGTTCTCGTAATTGGGCTGAAGGAATCCAAGCTTGTTGTTGAAATAAGTCTTGATTACCAATGGGCATAAATTCGATAAAACGTACGTGCCACGCTTGATTAATGGTTAAAGCCGCTAAATCCAGGATTTCTTGGTCATTAACCCCAGGAATCACTACTACATTGAGTTTAAGAGGGTTAAAACCTACTTGGTAAGCGGTTTGGATACCTTTCCAGGTTTGTTGCCAATGTTGACGCCCTTTTTTACCAATAATGCGAGCAAAATTATCAGGGTCAAGGGAATCTATACTAATATTAATCCTTCGTAAACCCGCGTCGTAGAGTGGTTGGGCTAGAGATGGCAATAGAAAGCCATTAGTAGTGATGGCTAAGTCTTCTGTTGCAGGGAGAGTAGCAATCTCTCTAACAATTTCTACCACATCAGGACGTAAAAGGGGTTCACCACCTGTGAGACGAAATTTCTGAAATCCTAGGGGGATAAATACTTCTTGGAGAAGGGTTAAAATTTCTCCTTTAGTTAGCAGGTTTTGTTTTAAAATATAATCAAGTTCTGCTCCTTCAGGCATACAGTACTGACATTGAAAGTTACAACGGTCAATTAAACTGATACGGAGGTAATCAACTATATTCACTATCGCTTCTCGTGCTAACTTTATTCTTTAGGATACATATAATTAACTAAAATTGACAGCTACTAATCAACCTCGTTCTGGATATACCCTACCTGTATTTGCTTGTGCAGCAGCTTTAGCTGCTTATCGTTGTTTGCTAGAAACATCACCCGAGACGGTGACTATAGATTTATTAGATCCTCCCCAAAAGGTAACTATACCCATCGAACAAGCAGCTAAACTTAATGATTATCAAGCTTTAGCCATTACTCGCAGCGATCCTGGTGATAACCTGGATTTAACCCGCAATACTCCTATCTGGGCTATCGTAGAAAGACTAACCACAGCTAAGACACCAGTTACTATTGTTGGTGGAGAGGGAGTGGGGAGACTAGTTGATTATGATAACAAAGCAGCAATATATAGTTATGCTCAACGTTTGTTGACGGTTAATCTAGTCTCTCAGTTAATCTCTCCTACTGAATATATTCAGGTAACTATTATTATACCCGAAGGTCGTAAGTTAGCAGAAAGAACCTCTAATGAAGCTTTTGGGGTGGTTGAAGGATTGTCACTACTTGGAACGACTGGTATATCTCAACCCTTGAGCGCTCCTGCACAGTTAGAAGTATATCATCAAGAGTTGTTGCAAAAAGCCTCTGAGTTTGATAGTTTGGTTTTTTGTGTGGGAGAAAATGGCTTGGATTTAGCCGCCAAAATGGGTATAAATCCCCAACAAATGATTAAAACCGCTAACTGGTTAGGTCCAATGTTAGCAGCTGCGGGGTTAACTTCCCTAAAGTCTTTGTTACTGTTTGGTTATCATGGGAAGTTAATTAAATTAGCAGGGGGAATCTTTCATACACACCATGACTTAGCAGATGGTCGTCTAGAAATTCTTACCTCTAATTTAGCAGTTTTAGACCCACCAAGTAGGATAATAAAAACAGTATTTGCTAGTCAAACTACAGAAGAAGCTTTAACTTATTTACGTCAGGAAGATATTCAAAATAATAGTAATTGGGTAGATCAAGTCTATGAGGCGATCGCTTCTAGCATCGATGAACGTTCACAAGCATATATCAAAAAACAAAGTAACAACGATCAGCTAAAAGTAGGATGTCTTCTCTTTGATCGTCAACGTCAGGTGATTATCTCTAGTACCCAAGGACAAAAAATTATCTCAAATTTAATTGTACAATAGAACAAAGGAAGGATAAATTTAAAGAGTGAGTACAGACATCGAAACCAATAGCAGCGATACAGCAGATTTAGCCACTGTATCCCTAAGCAATCAACTTAATCGCCAAATGATCGTAATTCTCGACTTTGGTTCTCAATATTCTGAATTAATCGCTAGAAGAATTAGAGAAACCCAAGTCTATTCAGAAGTTCTCTCATACCGTACCACCGCAGAGCAAATACGTCAACTCAATCCTAAAGGAATTATTCTCTCGGGTGGTCCTAATTCAGTATATGATCCTAATGCCCCAGAATGCGATCGCGAAATTTGGCATCTAGGAATACCTATTCTAGGAGTTTGCTATGGAATGCAACTCATGGTAAAACAATTAGGTGGCAAGGTAGAAAGAGCAGAATTAGCAGAATACGGTAAAGCACCATTATACATTAATGACCCCACAGATTTACTCACCAACGTGGAAGATGGCTCAACAATGTGGATGAGTCACGCAGATTCCTGTACAGAATTACCTCCAGGATTTACTATTTTAGCCCATACAGATAATACCCCAGGGGCTGCGATCGCTAATCATGAACAAAAACTCTTTGGTGTCCAATTTCACCCCGAAGTAGTTCACTCTCAAGGGGGAATAGCTTTAATTCGTAACTTTGTTTACCATATCTGTAACTGCGAACCTACCTGGACAACAGAAGCTTTCGTAGAAGAAGCAATTAGGGAAATACGCGCTAGAGTAGGAGATAAACGAGTACTATTAGCCTTGTCAGGTGGTGTAGATTCCTCTACCCTCGCTTTTCTCCTTCATGAGGCGATCGGTGACCAATTAACCTGTATGTTTATCGATCAAGGTTTCATGCGTAAAGGTGAACCAGAAAGATTAGTAGAATTATTTGACCAAAAGTTTCATATACCAGTAGTCTATATTAATGGTCGCGATCGCTTTTTAGCCCAACTAAAAGGTGTGACTGATCCAGAGGAAAAACGTAAACGCATTGGACATGAATTTATTCAAGTCTTTGAAGAAGAATCAAGACGTCTAGGACCTTTTGATTATTTAGCCCAAGGAACTCTCTACCCCGATGTCATCGAATCGGCTGATAGTAATGTTGATCCTAAAACGGGAGAAAGAGTCGCAGTTAAAATTAAAAGTCATCACAACGTCGGTGGATTACCTAAAGACTTACGCTTTAAATTGGTTGAGCCTCTCAGGAAATTGTTTAAAGATGAAGTCCGTAAAGTTGGTAAAGCGATCGGGTTACCTGATGAGATTATCCGTCGTCATCCTTTTCCCGGACCTGGTTTAGCGATTCGCATCATCGGTGAAGTGACTCCTGAAAGATTAAAAATCCTTCGCGATGCTGATTATGTCGTGAGAGATGAAATCCATCAACAGGGAATGTATAACGACTTTTGGCAAGCTTTTGCTGTGTTATTACCTATCCGTAGTGTTGGTGTAATGGGTGATACCAGAACCTATGCTCATCCCATAGTCTTACGATTAATTACTAGTGAAGATGGAATGACCGCAGATTGGGCGCGAGTTCCCTATGATTTACTAGAAAAAATCTCTAATCGGATCGTTAACGAAGTCAAAGGAGTCAACCGAGTAGTTTATGATATAACATCTAAACCACCTGGAACTATAGAGTGGGAATAAAACTAATTGTCGGGCGCAATTTTTGCGCCTTGACAAAAAATACAATTATAGCTAGTTGAATGGATAAAAAATGATCAAATTAAAATTAACTAAGATTGGTGATTCTTTAGGAACAACCTTTCCTCAGGAGATAATGGAAAAACTCAATTGGCAAGAAGGAGATACACTTTATGTTAATGAAACTACTGAGGGTATAGAATTAACTAGCTGTGGCTCTGAATTTGAAGCAGTAATGGAAGCGAGTCAAGAAATTACACATAGATATCATAACGCTCTACGAGAGTTGGCTAATTGAATCAATATATTTGGATAAATGAAGCTCAAACCAAAGCAATTCATGGACAACAAATAAGCTTGTTTGGTGGGGTATCCGGAATCCTTGATGAGGGAAAACTATCTTCGGCTCTGGCTAGACCACAAAACCTTTATTTTTATAATTCAAATGTCAATATTTATCAGTTAGCAGCAGCTTATGGTTGGGGATTAGTTAAAAATCATCCTTTTATTGATGGCAATAAACGTTGTGGTTTTGTAGTTATGGCAGTTTTTCTCAAAGTAAACGGTTTCGATCTGATTGTTCCTGAGACAGAGGTAGTTAAAGTAATGTTAGCTTTAGCTGCTGGTGAAATGTCAGAAGAAAAACTAGTAGCTTGGCTACTCAAAAACTCCCATTAACCTTCTCTTCCCTTAAGGTAGGGAAACGTCATCTTCTCTGTCTTTGGGCTTCATATAACAATAAAGCAGTGGCGATCGCTGCGTTTAACGACTCTACCTCTTCAACTTGGGGAATCCTTACCTTCTCTTGGGCGATCGCGATTAACTCTGGTGATAAACCTCCCCCTTCATTACCAACTAAAATAATTGTCGGTAAAGTAAAATCTACATCCCAATAAGTTTTCTCAGCTTGGGGTAAGGTAGCAATAACTTGCATTCCCTGTTGTTGATAATTAACGATCAAATCAGCTAAACTAGAAGTCATTCCCATGGGTAGTTTAAACCAAGCTCCTACTGAAGCTCTCAATACCTTAGGATGGTCTAAATCTACACTACCCTGACTTAACCAGAGTCCATCTACACCCGTTGCTACTGCTGTTCTGATGATCGTACCTAAATTACCTGGATCTTGCAATCTTTCGATCGTTAAACCTAAATTAAGGGTTAAGGGAGGTTTCACTAGAGACTGTCTAGTTGCGGTAGCGACAATACCATCGGGATTGACTGTAGTAGCGATCGCCCCAATTACTTCTGGTGTAACTATTTCTACTCTCTTACTTTGTTGAGATAGTTTTTCCCAGAGTTGGGGGTGTTTTTCTTGCCATATTTGGGTATAACATACCGTCTCTAGAGGATAGTTTACCTCGACTGCTGCGGTTAAAAGATTAGTTCCTTCTAATAGTATTTCTTGGCGATTGTGTCTCGTTTTACTCTGATGTAGTTTCCTAATCTCTTTAATCAAAGGATTTTTTATACTAGTAATCATTAAGTTAGATTTATTATGGATCATATTATTATATGACTCTCAGCAGTATCGTGATGTCTTAAACCCTTTTTAAGTAATCCAGCTTTTTTAGTCTTATTTAATACAAACAATAATTCAAGACGATTATTTATATCCTGCGATCGCTTCTCAAGTAACAGAGGCTAAATTTATCTTTGTTCATCCTCAAGTACATAAAGGCAATAATGACTTAATCTATCAGCAATTATGGAACAGGATTAGACAAGCTTTTAGTGATTACAATTTAGATGCAGAAGATTATTGTATCTTCTTACCTACTCAAAAAATCTTACTGACTATTGGCATTTATTTACTATTGCTGATATCTTTTTAGATACTATTGGGTTTACGGGATTTAACAAGGCTTGGTCTTACTAGTACGATCGCTACGCAAGAATTAGAATATCTTGACATAGCGATTAGACTAGGATTAGATGTTCAATGGCGTACTCAAATAGTTATTGACATCCTCCCACCCTAAAAGGATGGGGATTCCTCACCTCACTAAATTAATAGTGCTGAATGGGGATAACCGCTGTCAAAGTCCTAGAGGAATTCTATCATAACGTCGTCAATAATGCGGAACCCGGGACTTGAACCCGGAAGTCCTTGCGAACACTAGAACCTGAATCTAGCGCGTCTACCAATTCCGCCAGTCCCGCTTTATTTTATAGACAATTAACCATTATATCCGATTGCTAAGGGTTTAGCAACTACCTGATGACCTAGTTTTAATCCATGGGTAAGTGTAATTCTTTGGTCAAAAACAAAACATTCACCCTCCCAGAGACTTTCTGTGGGTGGTATTTCCGCTAGATAACGTAGAATCCCTCCTTCTAGATGATATACATCTTTAAAGCCTTGAGCGAGTAAAAATGAGGTAGCTTTTTCACACCGAATCCCACCAGTACAAAATAAAGCGAGTTTTTGGTTAGGATTTTCGGCTAAACGAGAACGTATATAGTCGGGAAATTCTCCAAAAGCATCAGTTTGAGGATTAATTGCACCTCGAAAAGTGCCTAATTCATATTCATAGTCGTTACGAGTATCGATTAGTAAAACATCGCGATCGCTAATTAACTTATTCCAATCTTGAGGTTTGACATAAGTTCCCACACAACAGGTAGGATCGACTTCCGGGATACCAATAGTAACGATTTCTTTTTTCAGTCTAACCTTGAGACGGTCAAAGGGGACAAAATCACAACTAGATTCTAAACTAGGTAAATCAGCTAAACGAGAATCTGAGCGCAAAAAGGCTAAAATATTGCTGATAGACTCACTAGATCCGCAAATAGTCCCGTTAATCCCCTCAGCAGCTAGCAGAATTGTCCCTTTAATGCCTTCCTCCTGACATTTTAACAACAAAGAGGGTTTAAGAGAGACGAAATCAGGTAAACTGACGAACTTATAAAAACTGGCTATAACAAATTTCATTTTTAGGGTTGCATTTTTTTTGATATTGTGTATAATAGCAAAAGTGGATAAAAAACAAATGAGTTTTTAAACACCACTAAGGGGGTATGGCTCAGTTGGTAGAGCGCCTGCTTTGCACGCAGGATGTCAGCGGTTCGAGTCCGCTTACCTCCATTAGGATTGAGTCGTTTAGCGATAGCAAAATATTTTTAATTAGTAGTTCAAATTTAGCTTGAAAGCTATTCCCTAAAGATAACTTTTCTATAAATAACGTTTTTCATCTTGCCTTAAGTATCTGTACTTACAAAATTTTAAATTAAATAAGTTATATTAAGAATTGTAGCTATTTTAGCTAAATAACTTGACATAAGGTCTGTTTTAAGGATCATAAATTATTGAGGTAACTTAATGACCCTCTTGAATCAAACTGCAATCTCTAATATTACTCAATCTCTAGAGTTCTTTCGTAATTCTCACGGTGAGTGGAAATCTCAACGACGTTACTACACTTTAACCAACGAAGTAGATCCAGAAGAGGTAATAAGTTTTATACAAATTTGTTTCCTAGAATCTGGTTCAACAGAATTAGCTGATTTAGCTAAGTTGCACCAAATCGAAGATGTAAACTATTTCTTTGGAGGAGCAAAAGTAACTTGGGAAAGCAATTATATCAATCGAGTTCGTAAACTATCCCATGGAGAAACTATATTTGGTATTAGGGATAATTTTCTGTATCGCGATCGCGGTTTTGCTACTCCTAAACCAGTCAAAGCTCAATATAAAATGCTCAATAGTCAAACTCTTTATTTAAAGACAGAGTATAATAACTCTACGTTTGAAGAAGAATTGAAGCTAATCGGTAAAAATTATCGTACTAGACAAACGATTATTTCTCGCGCAGGGGAAGAGCAAATGATTGGTCAATATCTAGAGATTAGGATTTAACTAATTTCTATCTCCCTATAGGTTAGTTCGGAGTTAGGGGCTAGGGGTTAGGTGGAACGGTGTTATTATTCCTATATATCATACTCAGAAGTTCCCTGCTCCGGAGCTCCCCTCTCTTCCTCACAGGTGTAGGTTTTTAACATTTCGGTGAAGACGAGACAAGGAAGGAACGAAGAATGGGGGACAAGGTAGATACTACAATTCAAAAAGTGTGTTTTTGATTCAAGGTAATATTTAAATACATATACTTCGAGAGTCTACTTTCCCTCCTTGTCTGCCTTGTCTTACCTTGACTACAAACTTATTGTAAAAAACCTACCCTTGTCAGCCCCTCTCTTCCCCCTTCCCATAGATACACCGAGAGTTGTTTGATTTACCATAAAGGTTTGGTATTAGATAATTTTAGGGTTCTCTCGTTAGAATCCTCTCCCCAAGAACCATAAATTAACAACCTAATCTCACTAGGATTATTGGGATTATAAAGTACCTGATATTTAATCCCTTCATTACTCCAAATACATTCTAAATCTTGCTCTGATTGCCTATTTTGACAACTAGATTCTTTTAGATTGAGAAACTGGTTGGTTTTTTTATTACGACTTTCATAGCTATAATTACTAGGACTATCTTTACGAATAATAACTACTAATTCCTCATCTTCAAATGTATTAACTTCTGCGGGAAAAGCTAAGGTAGTAATTTCTGATTGATTGGGATTTTCTCTAGTGAAGAAAAAAAGTAAGCTACCAATTGTTAAAAAGATTATTCCTACTCCTAACATTAACATTTTTTTATTAAAAATAAGTGGAGAAGATGTAGATACAGGAGCAATATTGACCACTTGGGTGTTTATTTGACTATTATTAAATGCTTGAGAAAGATTATTGAAATCAGCTAAAATATCAGCAACGTCTTGATAACGATTAGCCAAAGAAACAGCTACCATTTTATTAAGAATAGCTTCTAATTGAGGATTAATTTTAAGGTTACTTTTCTCTAAATATTCTCGCCAAATCCACTGATTATGGTAATCATCAAATAAAGAATCTTGATTAGAATCATCAACAAAACAACCAGTTAATAAACGAATAGCAGTAGCACCTAAACTATAAATATCACTTGCTGCTTTTGCGTTTCCCTGTTGCTGTTCTAAGGGACTATAACCAGGACTAGAAGGAATAAGCACAGATTGACTCGGGACAGTTTCAGAAACAACCTTAGTAGCGCCAAAATCGATTAAAACTAAAGAGCCATCATCACGACGCATGATATTTTCAGGTTTAATATCCCGATGGATAATTTGTTGACTATGAATATATTGTAGGACAGGAAGAATAGATAATAATAGCTCCTTAATTTTCTCTTCAGAAAATCTTCCCTGCTGCTGATATTCCTCGTATAAATTTTTACCCTGGATATATTCTTGGACTAAATAAAGTCCATCTTGATAAGCAAAATAAGCGATTAACTTAGGGATTTGAGAATGTTGTAATTTATCTAATTGTTCTCCTTCTCTGTCGAATAACTCTTTAACTCTTTGGATTAAAACATCATTACCTTGAATTAATAACTTTTTGATGACGCACAAGCGATCGCGACAATCTAAATCTTTAGCTAAATAAGTTCTGCCAAATCCCCCTTGTCCTAGTTTTTTAATCACCTGAAAACGTGAACGAAACAAATATTCTTGAGTACTATCAGCCAAAACAGCGCCACAACCCTGACAATACTTATGAGTATCAGGATTATCGGGATTAGTACAACTAGGATTTAGACAAAATACCATAATTACAAAAATATGATAAGATAATTATAACAAGTAGCATTAGCGATCATGAAAAAACCTCTAGTTACTCTACTACTTACTTTAACCTCCCTAGCATTAATTGAGGTATCCCTAGAGAAATCAGTTGTTGCTGAAGAAACTATTCGTTTTGTCTGTGAAAATCATCAAGGTATCCCAACCACAGTAGCTAAAACACCTACAGAAAGTATCCCCATAATTCGTTGGGTTTCTGATCATTTTGCTGGTTCTGGCTATACTCCAGAAGTACGATGTGCAGAAGTTTCGCGACGCTTTCAGTCTTACTATGATAGTGGGATGATCAAACACCTAACCACAGGAAGAATGAATAGTCAGTCAATAGTGTGTGTAACCAGTCAAGATCAAGGTCCTTGTCAAGGATTACTGTTTACCTTAAAACCAGATAGCAATCCCAATCAAACCTTATTAGAATTAATGGCTGTGCGCGTTAGTCAATCTACAGTACTTAACGAAACGACAGGAAGAGTCTATATAGACTTTGAAAGTTATTTACAAGAAGCTTCCCAAACTCCTGAAACTACACCACTTTGGTAGGAAAAAACCATGATTAAATCGATTCAGCAAAGACTATTCTGGTTTTTGCTCCTGATCAGTTTAACCCTAGTCTTATTATTAAATCAACTTTCCCCAGGAGACGCCCAAACCTATAACCCCTCACGTTATCAAACCTTAGCAGAAGCAGATAGATTTTATCAACAGGGCAATCTCGAAAAAGCTAGAGAAATACAAAGAGAAGTTAAACCAGATTTTCAGCATACAGAAAACTTAATCGATGCAGTTATTGATACAGCTAATCTCAAACCAGCAGCTAAGGTATATTGGCGTATCGCTAACGAAGGAATAGAACAAAATCTAGAGAGCAAAATTTTTGAACCATTGAGATTATTAACGGAAACTCAACCAGAATTTGTGCCAGGTCAATTACTTTATGCTGATGCTTATATACTATATGAACAGCCAGATAAAGCCTTAGAGATTCTCGAAAGGGTTACCAGTCAATATCCCGAATTAAAAGAACCCCTAGAGAAAAAAATTGCAGTTTTGGTACAACAGAAACAATGGTTAGAAGCAGCGATCGCCGCGCGTCAATTCGCACTCAGTTATCCTGACGATCCAGAAGCTGCTAAATACCAACAATTAGCTGACGAATATACCAAAAAATATCAAGCCAATCTCAAAGAAGAAATGATCGGTTTAGGTATAGGTAATATCTTGTTATCTACGATGGTAGGGAATAACTATGCTGATGCCAATGTTATCTCTCTACTCATACAAGGAGAAGCCCAAACAGGAGAAATATTCGCTCAACAATATAAATCACAAGTAACCCTAGTAGAAAACCCTAGCCAAGTAGAATATGTCAATAACATCGGACAAAAATTAGCTCAGTTGATGGGTAGAAATGACTTTGACTATGAATTTTTGATCGTAGAAGATCCTACCCCCAATGCTTTTGCTTTACCTGGTGGTAAAGTTTTTGTCCATACAGGTATTTTGGAATTAATGCACTCAGAAGCAGAATTAGCAGGATTACTCGGTCACGAAATCGCCCATGCAGTCTTATCCCATACCTTCCAAAAAATAGCAACAGGCTCATTATTACAAAACTTTAGTCAAATAGTACCAGTAAGTGATATTTTGGTTACATTGGGTAACTTAGAATATAGTCGCGACTTAGAAAAACAAGCAGATATCCTCGGAACAAGAGCAATCGCTAGTAGTGGTTATGCAGCAGATGGTTTACATAGCGTTATGGGTATTTTTAAACAGTTAGATCGAGAAAATAGAACTCCTCGTTGGTTATTAACTCATCCCGCACCAGCAGAAAGAGTAGAATATCTCGAAAGAATGATTGAAAGCCATGGCTATAATCGCTACGCTTACGAAGGAGTAGAAGAATATCAGGGCATTTTTGGCTCTAATAATAGTTAAAGCGATGAGCAGTAAGATATTTAGAAACGCTCTTTTGACTTTTGCCTTTTGCCTTTTGCCTAGGGGTTCAGCATTAGTGATTATCTTACCCCAAATCCCCCAAGCCTTCACGCCAAATCTTGCCCCAGTACAAAAGTACTATTTTTCCCGCAAAAATATTCAAGTTGTTAATTCCAGAGAATCTTTGTCCGGTGCTAGTTTGACTCTTCCCTACACCCTAGCTCAACCAACCAATTATGAACTTACCCCACCAGACATTGAAACCATCGCCACCACTGTCACGGTTAAACTCTTATCATCTACACCAGGATCAGGAGTAATTATCGCTAGACAAGGTAATACCTATTATGTGCTGACAGCTAGACACGTAGTAGAATCTATTTTACCAGGAGAGGAAATGGCAGTATTAACTCATGATGGTAAAGAGCATCAGGTTAATACTAACAACATCCAAAAACTCCCAGATTATCTAGATTTAGCACTGGTTGAGTTTAGCGCTGAAGAAGATTATCAGGTAGTTACTATCTCTTCTTATCAATATCCTCTCTACCAAACTCGGGATTATGAGCTGGGTTTTCAAGATAATGATCATAAACCTTATGTCTTCGTCGCAGGTTGGGCTTTTAATAACCCAAAATTAGTCTTTAATCCAGGTATCTTGTTTGATAATTCGGCTAGCGCTATCTCTAATCCAGATATTCTCAATCCCGAAAAGGTTACCCAGGATTTTCGCGGTTATGAACTAACCTATACTAATTTAACCTCCCCTGGTATGAGTGGAGGACCAGTTTTAGATAGCAATGGTCGTTTAATCGCTATTCATGGTAGAGCAGATGGTAAGGAAATAGACGAAAATGACCAAATTATTCGTGAATATCTCGTGGAAGCGGGTTTATCCTCTTTCAGAATCAAAGTCGGTTTGAGTGCGGGAATACCTGTACAAACTTTCCTGAATTGGGCAACTACACAACCGATTAAGGCTATGATTAAGATAGAGAATACTCCTCCACCTATTCTAGATAGTTCCCTAATTAATAACTCTTGGCAACCTAATCTAGAGGTAACTAGTCAGGATAATCCCCTTTATTGGTTGGAATTGGGTAATCAATATTGGCGTCTAAATAGATTCTCAGAGGCGATCGCCGCTTTTGACCAAGCTATTAAAATTAATAATCAATTATCCCTCTCCTGGTTTGCTAAAGGTTTTGCTTTGGGTTTTCAACAAGAATATGAAAAAGCTTTTGGCGCTTGTGCTAGAGCTACTCAGATACAACCAGATGATTATAACTCTTGGCGCTGTCAAGCTGGTGCTCTCCAACAATTACAAAGATACGATGCAGCCCTAGAAGCACTTAACACGGCTATGGGTTATAATGGTAAAAATCCTGCAGATTGGGCAACTAAAGGCGAGCTATTATTCGCTCTACAACAGTACCCTGAAGCTTTAAGTGCTTTTACTGAAGCCAGAAAACTACGCTCTAGCTATGGATTACCAGACTCTCGGGTTATACTTAATAACCAAGGATTGATTCTGCTAATCCTAGCTCAACCTGCAGAAGCTTTGCTAGTTTTGCGCCAAGCGATCGCTCTTGATTCTAATTATGCCACAGCTTGGAATAACCTAGGTTGGGCATTGAGTGATTTAGGTCTTTACGAAGAATCCCTAGAAGCCTATAATCAAGCTATCAAGATTAACCCTAATTCTGCCAATACTTGGTACAATCGCGGTATAACTCTTTATCAACTGCAATTAGATACAGAAGCTAAAGCTTCATTTGAACAAGCTTTAAGGATTGATCCTAATTATCAACCCGCTTTAGAGGCTATAGAACAACTTAAATGAGTGAAGAATCATCAAGTCAAAAAGTAACACCTTGGCGCTGTTTGGTTGGCGCAAGTTTATCGGGAGGATTGGCGATCGCCTTTTTCGCGATGTTGCGCGCGATTAACAGCGTTTTTGCCGCTAAACCTATAACTTCTACTAACCCTATTATTATTAATATCTCTATTACAGTAAGGACTCTGGTTTCAGGTTTAGTCGCATTAGGAGGGAGTGTCTTTGGGATAGTTGCTATTGGTTTAATTCTCTTAGGGATACAGTTAATTATCCAAAAATTTACCGTCAAAGAAGAACAATGACCATTGGTATTTGGGTATTAGGAGACCAACTCTGGACAAATCAAGCAGCTTTAACTAATTGTCCCACACCTAGTCCAGTTATTCTAATTGAAAGTCAAGATTACGCGCAATTAAGACCCTATCACCGTCAAAAATTGGTACTAGTTTGGTCAGCTATGCGTCACTTTGGGGCAACTTTAAAAGCTAAAGGGTGGGAGGTTACCTACGCTATCAGTGATGACTTTCAAACCCCTTTAAAGAGTTGGTTAGCTCAGTATCAAATCAGCGAACTCTGGGTAATGCAGCCTAGCGATCGCCCCTTTAAAACTTTAATCGAGGGTTTATCCTTAGAATGTACCTTACGTTGGTTTCCTAATAATCATTTCTTGTGGAGTCAAGCAGATTTTCAAGAATGGGCTAATCCTCGCAAGAGATTATTGCTAGAAGATTTTTATCGAGCAGGACGTAAACGCTTTAAGATACTCTTAGATGATCAAGGTAAACCCTTGGGGGGAAAATGGAATTATGATCAACAAAATCGTAAACCTCCCAAAACTAATTTAACCACCCCTAAACTTACTCAATTCTCACCAGATGAAATTACCCAAGCAGTAATTAATAAGGTTAAGTCTCTAGATTTCCCTCTCTACGGAGAAGTTGAACCTTTCTGTTGGGGTGTGACTCGTGATCAAGCTTTAGAGGTATTAGAAAATTTTATTACCCACTGTTTAGCTAATTTCGGAACTTATCAAGACGCTATGCTAACAGGAGAATATACCCTCTGGCATAGTTTACTCTCTCCTTACCTGAATCTCGGTTTAATTACTCCTTTAGAAGTCATTCAAAGGGTAGAACAAGCTTATTATGAACAACAATATCCTCTCAATAGTGTTGAGGGTTTTATTCGTCAGGTTTTAGGATGGCGAGAATATCTGCAAGGAGTTTATCAATTTGTAGCAGAAGATTATTTTCAACTGAATTGGTTTAACCATAGCCAACCTCTACCAGCATTTTATTGGGATAGTCAATTAACCCAGATGAATTGTTTAAAACAAGTTTTGCAGCAAATTGAACAAACAGGTTATGCGCATCATATTCAACGTTTGATGATTCTGAGTAATTTTGCCCTTATTGCTGGTGTATCTCCTCTGGAGTTAGAACATTGGTTTCATAGCGTTTTTATCGATGCTTATGATTGGGTGATGCAGACAAATGTCTTGGGTATGGGACAATTTGCTGATGGCGGTATTTTGGCTTCTAAACCCTATGCAGCTTCAGCTAATTATATTCATAAAATGAGTAATTATTGCGATCGCTGTGTTTATAATTATCGTCATCGTACAGGTGAATCTGCTTGTCCTTTTAATTTCTTTTATTGGGATTTTCTCGATCGCCATCAACAACAACTTAAATCTTTAGGACGTATGAATCTAGTTTTAGCTAATCTTAGTAAATTAGACTCTCAAGAATTAGCTCAAATGCGTTATTTAGCGAGAGCAATTTAAAGCTTAGATTAACATTTTATTAGCTTCAGGTGTCAAAGATTGCCAATAATCTAGAATAGTTTCACTAACAGCTTGGGGATAGAAATAGTGGAAAAAATAACGTCCCAAGGGAGATAACCACAAGCGATCGCCTGGTTTTAACCAAGTTTGCCAACCTTGATAAGAATTTAGATCAATAACAATATCATTAGCGCTACCACAGATTAACATAGGTACAGACACACCCCCTGGAAAGACTTTTAACTGTTGATAGAGATTATGGCAAGATAAAGAAGTCTGTAAATCTTGATCCAACAATCTAGTAAACTTTCTATTCAAGTTACCAGAATAATTAAAAAGATTCTGCACCATCATTTTCAGGATAGTCTGTCGAGAACAAGGCAACATTTGCAGTTTAAAATAATAATGAGCTTGCCAATCAACCGCAGGATAGACACCAACGGATAATAAAGTTAGAGAACGTACCTTTTCAGGATAACGACGAGCGTATAATAAGGCTAATAAACCACTAACACCATGTCCTAACAGATTTACGGGATAATTTAACTTATCGAGATAACTATCTAATAGACACATAGCGATACAAAGAGAATTAGGCTGATCCAATTCCTGGATATATTGCCATTGAGCAACATTAAACTTTTTAGCCAAACAATCAAGTAAAGGAGTATCTAACTCATTTAAACTAGGACTAACATTTAACCACAAACTATCAATTAACATTAAAAATCTCCCAAATGAAAATCCTTCCCCCAAATAGGAAGAAGGAAAAAACAGTTATAGTCCAAACTCGCTACGTATTTGATTTACCCAAGTTTTAATGCGACTATTAGTCAACTCAGGTTGATTATCCTCATCGATCGCCAAACCAACAAACTTACCATCACGTAAAGCTTTTGACTCATTAAAATCATAGCCATCTACGGACCAATAACCAACGGTTTTAGCACCTAGAGAAGAGATTTTTTCCTCTAAAATACCGATCGCATCTTGGAAATTATCAGCATAACCCACTTGATCACCTGCACCAAAATAGGCTACTTTTTTCCCTTGAAAATTGAGATCATCTAACTCATCGTAGAGACCTTCCCAATCGCTTTGTAACTCACCAACGTTCCAAGTAGGACAACCAATAATCAGATATTCGTAGTGATTAAAATCATCTGTCTCTATATTAGAGACATCGAGTAAATCAACTACGCTATCTCCTCCTAATTCCCGTTGAATCAATTCAGCGATACTTTGAGTATTTCCCGTTTGAGTACCGAAAAATAAGCCAATTTTTGCCATTTCCTTGCTTTTAGTTAACTATAAGGACAAGATATTACTAGACTTCTAGAGAATTTAAAGCCTTTTCTACGCGACGGAAATCAAAACCCATAGCTCGTAAAGCGTGCCATAAATGCCCTTGTAGGAAGAAGAAAGCTAAGAAAAAGTGTGCATTAGCTAACCAACAACGAGCGGTATGTTGTCCAAAAGGTAACTCTACGCTATCTGCAAAATAGGGAGCAATTCCCAGTTTAATTTCTAAAGGAGCACCGTAAAACTCAACGGGATAAGCGAGGGTATTAACCGCACATAAATAAGCCGCTACGAATCCAGCTAAAGCGATACCACCGAGGGAGTAGGAAAGAATCGCCTCTCCAGAGAAGATTAAAGCTTTTCTCGCCCAGGGTAAAGGTGGTACGATAATATGCCATAAACCACCTGCAATTAACATTATCCCCACGTAGATATGACCACCCACTAAATCTTCCAGACTATTAATAGTGGCAAAATGGGTTTGATAACCGTAGATAGTCAAAGGATCTAAAGTTGGTTCAGTGATTACCCGTACAGTCTGAGTGACACTATCATACAATCCACCCCAGTACATAGCTTTAGCTACTAGTAATAATGCACCCGCACCTAAAAATAAAAGGTGATGTCCGAGAATAATTCCCAACTGTTTAGGATCATCCCAGCTAAAGTGAAACTTGCGCGCTCTACCTTCGGTTTCTTGAAGATCAGCGGGAACTCTGAAGGTATGAAATAACGCACCTGCACCCAAAACAGCAGAAGAAATCAAGTGTACAGCACCAATGACAAAGTAAGGGTAGGTATCAACGATTTGGCCCCCTTCTCCCACACCTAAACCGAGAGTCGCTAGGTGAGGTAACAGAATCAATCCCTGTTCTCCCATAGGTAAAGTAGGGTCAAACCAGGAAATCTCAAACAGGGTAAAAGCCCCAGCCCAAAAGGTTATCAACGCTGCTTGACCTACGTGAGCAGCAATAAATAAACCTGATAGTTCAGCAAATCGAGCATTCCCTGCCCACCAATCGTATTTTACAGTAGGATTATCGTACGTTTGCATAGTTTTCTCAATTGTTACGTTGCTTATTGCTAAATCCTTGCAATAAATTTATTTAAGCCTTATTTAGAAAGATTGTCAATAAGCTTAGATTAAGTTTTGTTAAGAGGAGAGGGGGAGAGCTCACAAGTGTAGGTTTTTTACAGAAAAGTTATCATGAGGTAAGACAAGGGAGACAAGGGGGGAAAGTGGACAAGGGAGAAAAAGAGCAAAAAACCATTAAAACTCATGAAGATTTGGTCATCTATCAAAAAGGGTTTGAAACAGCCATGATTATTTTTGAATTATCCCAGCAGTTCCCCATAGAAGAAAGATACTCTTTGACTGACCAGATTAGACGTTCATCCCGGTCAGTTTGTACTAATTTTGCCGAAGCCTGGAGAAAACGTCGGTATAAAGGATCATTTGTAGCTAAACTAAATGACCTGACGGGGTGACAACTTTCGTTGAACTCAAGGCAGGGGGTAGGGTGTAGGGGGTAGGTGTAGGGAAAAAAGTCAACGGATTATTTAATTTAAAATTCCATTTATGGTATTTTTGGTCTCTTTGAGGAGAAAAATACTTCTATATCGTTGAATAGCGCCAAATAAATTCACCACACCCCACACCCGATACCCCATACCCTGTCTACATCAGGACTTCTGTGTCACCCCGTGAGCTAAATGACTCTGAAGCAGAAGCCGCAGAAACTCAGGTTTGGCTCAAATTTGCGGTTAAATGTGACTATATATCTACCGAACAAGGAAGAGAATTATATAGTAATTATAATCAAGTGTTAAGTGGATTAGTCAAAATGATTAATCATCCAGAAAATTGGTTAATTGGTTAAGCTATGTTACATAATCAATATCTCAAAGACTGGTCAAAAATTGTTTCTAATCACTTTTGTGATTTATCATTGCCTGAAGTAGCAGGCTTGGCTACTTGGAGCTTTGGGATGGTAATAACTAATTCGAGTAGTCTTACCAGAGTATCTGAATTCATCGCCAAAATAAATGGAGAAAAAAATAATACAGTCAAACAAAGACTAAAAGAATGGTATCAGGATAGTAAGGCAAAGAAGGGAAAAAAAAGGAAAGAATTAGATGTCGATAAATGCTTTGCACCTTTACTCTCATGGATTTTAAGTTTATGGAATAGTGAGGAAAAGTGGTTGCCATTAGCAATAGATGCAACGTCGGTTGGTCAGAATTTTACGGTGTTGTCTCTTCATGTTCTCTATCAAGGTTGTGGTATTCCAGTTGCTTGGAAAATAGTTAAAGGTACAGAAAAAGGCTCGTGGAAACCTCATTGGCTTCATCTGTTTCAATCATTGAAAGATACAGTACCTCCTGAAATGCAAGTTATCGTTTCGGCAGATAGAGGATTATACGCCGATTGGCTGTTTGAAGAAATTTGCACTTTGAATTGGCATCCTTTCGGAGAGAATAAATCATCAAGGAACTTATCAAATCGCCGGAGAACAAGAATGGAAATGTTTAGGTACAGTAGTGGAAAAAACAGGAATCAGTTGGTCAGGTAATGTTACTTGTTTTCGCAGCAATCCCCTGGATTGTACTTTATTGGCAAGATGGGACGAAGGTTATCCAGATCCTTGGTTAATTGTTACTGATTTAGAACCAAAACAAAGTAATGCTTTATGGTATGGTTTTCGCTCTTGGATTGAGTCTAGCTATCGAGATATTAAAAGTGACGGATGGCA
>RECR01000082.1 GCA_007693955.1 Gloeocapsa sp. DLM2.Bin57 | reverse complement strand
TAATTAAAAAAGTGGGGATGGGCATCGCCTCACTCAAAAACGGTCAATCATCTCTTAAGGTGAAAGACAAGAAGCCTACAGCGTAATCTTTGATTCGGTGTAGGAGTATGTCACTTTGTATAATATCTTATATACATTCTTTGACCTTAAGATCTAAATTATGTCAAGTCATCCTCTTCTTAAATATATCAGAAAGGATTGTTATCCCTATTTAGCATTACCCCAAGAAATTTATTTACATTTACAAGGTCCTAAATTACCTGAGAAACCTTCTCTAGCACCTGAACCCAAAAAACCAGAAAAACCTACTCCTCCAGAACTTCCTAGTATTCCTACAAGAGTCATGGGTAAATTAAAGTCAGCGGTTTCAGCAGGAGCTGGATCTATTGTACTATTAGCTATTATTGCAGCCGAAGCTCCTTTCTTTCTTATTGCAGTAGGAACAGCTGGTGTTGGTCTTTTATTGAAGTTTCTTTACGATTCATTTACCTACGAAGAACGAATGAGAGATTATAGAGAAAATACTTTACCAAAATATAATCAAGAAAAACAAAAATATGATCACAAATTAAAAGAATGGAAAAATAAATGTCTTCAAATTGAACAAGAATACCAAAAAGAAAAAGAAAAAGCAACCCAAGAGTATGAAAGAAAAGTAGAAAAGTTAAAAAAACAATGGGAAAATGGACTATCTTTAATAATCAATTCTTACCCCTCTAATCTTGATGTAAATAGTCAAGCACGAGTAGGCAAACTAGATATGAGTTTACGTGATGCAATAGAGAACAAATTAAATAATTTAATAGATATTGAAGTAACCCTTATGCCCGATAATAAAGGTTTAAGCATACCTGGATATGATTACCCCTACACTCCTGATATTCCTCTTAAAGTTATCAGCAAAATAAATAACCAAGAATTGTTTATCGACATAGAAATTGATGAACCTTGGTTTATCAATAAATATCAAGAGAAAGAAACTTGCCATACATTAGGGGATAATAAACAGTTAAATAGAGATTCATTCTTTAATGATAATGGTTGGGTAGTTATTAGATTTTCAGAAAAGCAAGTTGATCAAGAAATTGATCAATGCGTCGATTTTATCTTTAATGTTTCACGCATGATATTTCAACCCAAACATAGGCTTTGTAATCAACCTCCCAAAGATCATCAACGTTGGAATAGTGATACAGCTTTAGATGAATCAAGACCAATAAAATGATAAAATTAGCTCAATTCTGAATTTTGAGTTACCTTGCTAACAAACCTTATGAATCTTACTCTACCCACAGATTTTAGCATCTACGCCCAATGGGCAGGAATATTAACCCTAGTCTGTTTAGGATTAACTATCATAGCAGCGATCGCCCGTTGGGGTATTCGCTTTCGTTTAGTGGGGATAACGGGATTTATGACCGTTTTAACTATTGGGTTATTTGGTTTGAGTCTCGGTTTATCTCCTCGTAGTTTTGTTGAAGGGTCTGTCCGCTATCAGCTGATCTATGATAATGGTGCAGATCAAGTAGTTGTAGCTGTTCCTAATACTGTTAACCCTACTGAAGTAGAAGCAACTCTACGTCAAGTCGCTGCTGATTTCTACTCTCCTGGTAGAATCGGTCTTAACAATCAAATGACGATTAGAGTGAGAACCATTATTCACCCTGAAACAGGATTATCTAAACCAGTCTATCTTGGTGAAGTGAATAGATCTTTACGTCAACGTAACGACGAAAATATGACTATAGCTGTCTTTAATCAAGAATTTAAACAATTGCTTTAAACAAAAAAACTACACCGTTAGGATAAAGTCGGTGTAGTTTCATTTTACTCGTTATCTTCGCTTTCTTCGTCATCCTGGGGATAAACAAAGCCTTTGGAACGTCCTGTTAATACTGATTTACCAAGAGATAGGGCTTTTTGCGCTTCTAAAGCTGCTTTGCGTTTCCAGTGGGCTTTACGCTGATCCCGTTTTGCTTTTGAGGTTTTCTTCTTAGGAACTGCCATTTTTAGATTTCAAACAACACAGACTATCCATTATATAAGGTTATAGTCAAAGTTGGCACTTTTAATTTGATTTTCTGGCAATCACCCAGATTCCATGAACCAATCCTGCAATATAGAGACCGACAATCGTCAATAGCAAATTAATCCAAAAGTCTTTACCTAACCCTACCTGCAAAAATACCCCCAAAGGTGGAAGCAAAATAGTACAGATAACTTTAATCACATCACTCATTAAGTTAACCTCTAATCAAATACCTTACTATTTTAATACTTTGTGATTAGGAGTTGATTTTTTCGAGATAACGACTACTTTTAGGAGGGATAGGTAAATTTAGGCGATCATGAAAATTTTTCTGAACTTTAAAGGTTAGACGTGGTGAAACCTGACGCACAATTTGACTGAGTAAGCGATCGCCTGTACTTTGAATTACAGACTCAGGAAGACGACTAATAAAACTAGGAAACCAAACCCCTACATTTAAATGTAAATTCCAATTAACTTGAGTCACCTCTGATGGTAAGGATTTTCTAACTTTTTCGGGATAATTATCAGTAATAGCACTAGAAACCTCTATTGGTATTTTATTTAATTCCATGCAAGCTTCATAACTAACGGTATAACCCAAGCTATTATTTTCAGGTAAATCTACAGAATACATCAGATATTGTTGTTTTGGATTGACTTCAAAAACCACACTCATTTTGGGTTCAACGGAATAGCCAAAAGAGCCAAAACGTCCGATAATCAGAGTATAACCATTATCCCCAAGAGCTTCCGCTTTCATAGGTTGAGCGCATTCAGGAAACCATTGCTCATGTTGATCTAGATATTGACTAACTATCTCAGGAGGATTGAACATCTCCATATAACCCTGAAAATCCGTTTTAAATATAAACGGCGCTTCACTATTTATATTTAAATCATAATCAGAAGAAGGATCATATTCATTAGATAAAGGATAAGATGTCATAAGCTTACAACTCAAGTTGATCTATATTGATTATTCCCATCTTTAGACTGATAATCACAATAGATTGTTACTTTAAAGGATTATATTAACATTTTGTTACCTATTGTGTGAGTGTAACAGGTTGAGAAACCACCTTTTTAGAGGTGGATAACTCAATCTTTTACTCTGAAAGTGGACAATATTTTTCTAGACAAGATTTCAGAGTCTGACTATCGAAAATAATCGGTAGGAAGTGAATACTGTTAACTTCGCGAAAATAAAATAAAATTGGTACAGGAGTCCAGAAAATACGCCAATTACTCCAATCTTGATAAGGAAATTGACGAATTTTTTGTTCTGAGCGATATACTTCTAATTGTGTAGGTGTAAAACTTAGTCTGATGGTGGCTGTTTGTAACATCAGAAATAAACCAAAGCTAGCGACAATAAAACCCAACCAGAGATTAAGTAAAGCTAAAACCAAACCCAAGCCAACAATGACTAGGGGTAAACGATAGCTAGGGGTTAGGGTGATACTTTGAGTTTGAGAGTTGGTAATCACGGCTAAAATTTTTTATCTTTGATTATAACAACAGCTTGAACAAGATATTAAGATTAAAATAAATTGGGATCAAGGAGAAATAATAAGATGACTCAGACAGATAAGCACAATAACTTGATAACAGGTTTAGTGATTGGTAGCGCGGTAGGCACGATCGCTGGTATATTCCTAGCTACTCGTCCGGGTAAAGATACTAAAGTCATTGTCAAAAAATCCCTACAAGCTTTACCAGAATTGACTGAGGATTTAGTAACCACCGCACAACGTCGGAGTAACCAATGGTCACGTTTAGCAACAAAACGTTTAAATAATTCTCTAACTCGTGTCCAAAAGGCGATCGCCGCGGGTCTAGAAGCGAGTAAATTAGAGGATAATTCGTTAAACTAGTGAGTGAACCTTTATTTTGGCTTGGTGCATCTCTTTTATTAGTTTCTGTGAGCTTAACTGCTGTTTTATTTACAGCTGTACCCGTGTTATTAGAATTATCCCGAACTGCTCGTAGTGCTGAAAAACTCTTAGACACTCTCAGGGAAGAGTTACCCCCTACCTTAGAAGCCCTCCGTCTGACTAGTTCAGAGGTTACCGAATTAACCGATGAGATCAATACTGGAGTCAAGACAGCCACTGAGGTAGCTAAACAAGTTGATCAGGGGATTAATAGCGCTAAATCAGGTACTCGTCGCTTCAGTAGAGGTCTCAAAGCAGCTTGGCAAGCTTGGCAAAATCCCGATAATGACGTGATTAGAGATAATCGCTAAAAAATTTTTGCTTATTTTTAGATCTTATTTTTGTTTCTTACCTTAAAATAAAGTAAATAAGTGTAAAGAAATTGAACAAATTGTTAATTTTTTCTCGTCAGAACATTATGAAACACCCTTTTAGTCAAAAAGTTTTAGGAATTATATTCGTCGCGTTAATAACTGTCATGGGTTGGACAATTGCCCCAGCTGCATGGGCTTTTGATAATCCCGAATTACTCCCTGAAACCCAAACCCCAATCATTGATTTAGCTAACTTCTTACCTACAAAACAAGAAGAGGCGATTATCAAGGATATTGAGAATTTTGAAGCCGAAACAGGTTGGAAACTAAGGGTACTAACTCAATACGATCGCACTCCAGGAAGAGCAGTCAAAAAATTCTGGGGTTTAGACGATCGCAGTGTCTTACTAGTAGCCGATGCTAGAGGTGGCAATTTATTAGCCTTTAACGTAGGAGATGAGGTATATCATTTCTTACCAAGAACTTTTTGGGTAGAATTACAAACTCGTTTTGGTAACCTTTATTTCGTTAGAGACAATGGGGAAAATAACGCAATCGCCCAATCTTTAGCTACAGTAGAAGGCTGTTTATTAAAAGGTGGTTGTCGAGTTGTTCCCGGGTTACCCCAAGAACAATGGATCTTAACCCTAATCACTTCTTGTGTAGGTGGAGTTATTTTAGGACTAGCAGTCACACCCCGTAAACCTAATCAGTTGGTTGCTTGGCAATGGGGTTTAATTATCTCTCCTTTGTGGGGTATTCTCTTTATCGCTTTTGGTATTGCTCCTGTGATTACTAGAACTACTGAATGGTTACCCTTATTCCGCAACATTCTTGGTTTTGTGTTAGGGGCTTTAGTTGCTTATTTAACCCCCGCTTTCAATCGTTCTAGCACACCAGAGGAAGTGTAATAGTAAGAAGGAAGAGAGGGGAGAGTGCGCGAAAAAATAATTAATTCTTAATTCTTAATTCGGAATAACACCTAAAACCTAAAACCTAACCCCTAATACCGTTCCACCTATTCATTGAATATTAACTAGCCCAGCGATCGCGCCATTTAACGATTCCTTCGCTAGCAACTAACCAACGCCTACAGACCAAATTTTCATAGAGAGGAGAAGTTCCCTTACGCAGTAGGGCATACTTATAAGTAATCAATTTACCCGCACTTTCGTTAAAGGGAATTTCTCCAAACCAAGTATTAGAGTTAATATATTCCAGTGGATAAGCTTTAGCGATATCCCAATTACCTAATTCTGGACAATCTCCAGTAACAATGATGGTTTCGCCTAATTGAGTTCTTACCCCGTTTAACTGTGCCCTAATAATGATTTGTCCATCTATTCTACCACCAGTATGACATAGAACCAAGGCTTGTTTAGACTTTAATTCCAGTTCAACTAATTTACCATCCACAACGGTATATTTAGCCCGAGAGATAATATCAGTATGTTCGCTGTCTGGTAATTCAGTATCTACCTCTTCAATAATCGTATCTTCGCCTCGATTTAAGGCTACAAATAAAACCGAGTCTCGATAACGACGCACATAACAATAAACATCATTAGTGATATATTTTTGCCATTGTCCCCCCATAGATACAGCGGGATTGAGACGACGTAACCCCGAAAGTAAGGAAATATCACGATAAATGGGGCTATTTTCATCCCAACTATCCATCATGGGACGATTATAGGGGTCATTGTTCCCATAGGGGTTATCATCAACGTTAGTATCGTTGTGGATATATTGTTCTGTACCATAATAGATACAGGGAATACCTCTACTAGTCATTAATAAGGTAATCGCTAAACGCAAAACTTCAGGATCTGGATTTAAACTTAAGAAACGGTGCATATCATGGTTACCGATAAAGGTAATTAACTCTGTTGCACCATCGTAAACATAATCTTGTCGTAAAATGTCTTGGACTAAATAAAAACCTTCAGGATCATAATTTCCCAAAGCTTTTCTAATCGCCATACATAAACCAAAATCCAGAATAGTCATTCCTGACTTGTTAGCGAATTCTACGGAACGTTCATCACTAGGATGACTATATATCCATTCACCAAAAATAAACACATCAGGTCTATGTGTGGTAATATCAGCGTTAAACTCTTGCCAAAACCAAATAGGCATATGTTTGACTGTATCCACTCTCAACGCATCTACACCGCGATCTAACCATTGTTTAATCGCTTCTTTGATATAACTACGATATTCCCAATTATTCTCGTTAAAAGTAGCTAAACCGCATAATTCGCAGTTTTGAACTTGCCATTCGTCTTCCCAATTGCTAATCTCTCCGTAGTGGTGATACCAGTTATGAGTATCGTTATGAAAATCTACTATCTTTTCTCCGTCGTCGTAGAGTTCTCCTTTTGTACCACTTAAATCAGGATTGCTATGATTGCAGACTACATCTAAGATTAACTTCATTTGGCGATCGTGAAGAGCCGTAATTAAGCGATCAAAAGCGGTATCTCGACTCTGTTGAGTTTGGTTTAAAGAGGGATTCTCGTCTTTACCAATAAAACGAGGGTTAATCCTTTTAAAATCTTTAGTCCAATAACCATGTATGGCAGCTTGTTCTACAAATAACTCTTCTACCTGTTCAAACAAAGGGGTTAACCAAATCGCTGTTACTCCCATTTTCTGGAGATAGTCTAATTTATCAATGATTCCTTGTAAATCTCCTCCCCAATATTTCCCCCAATCCTGTTGATCTGGATCGTATAATTCTGGATTTGGTCCATAGTTATTCTCGGGGTCACCGTCATAAAAGCGATCGACTACGATAAAATAAATAGTCTCTTGTCTAAATTCTATATCTCTGGTGTAGAGGAATTCTATATCTAAGTTATCTCTATCTGGTTCTCCTGGACTAGTAAGTTGATTAATTTGTTCATCAGCAACTGTCTGACTAACTTGGTAAGTTGGTTTATTCATAAGCATTTATCAGTCTTGAAGGGCTTACTCTACAGTATAGCCACTAAAAAAAGGTGCGAATGCCGCACCCTGGTTATATGAAAAGATAAAAGGCACTCCTAGAGTATGATATATAGCAGTACCCAGGAGTCAGGAGTCAGGAGTCAGGAGGGAAATGCGCCCCCTCCTATAGGTTTCCCGATTTGAGAATGTCCTAACTAATGTGAGTACTACTATATAGGAATAATAACACCTAATACCTAACTCAACAAGAGCGTTTTATTTTCCATTCGATATTAGTCTCTATAATTTGCTAATGATTTTTTGGACAATCTGCATTCCACTTACCGCTTGCCAACCAAATAAGCCCAAAAGAGATACATTTAGGGCAATATGAGTATAACGAGCAAAACTGTTACCTTTTTGCATAAAGGGTACTAAAGATGCAGATACCGCAATTATTCCTGTCATCCCTAAACCCACTAACAGATGAGAACCAAAGAAGAGTTTACCATTATTGATATAGGTTACCGCCATCCCCCCAATTGTCCCTAATACCATCATTCCTAGTAAAATTGAACCTACTTGATGATGTTTGTCATTGAATTTTTTCTTGATTAATTCTTTTCTAACTTCTGCTTCGGCTGTGCGAGTACGAATTATTTGTATCCCTGAATACAGAGCATATACCGATACACCTAATAAAATCCACATTAGGATAGGATGACCAAATTGTGACCATGTTTTTATCCCTTCGGGTATTTCCCAATTCATCTCTAACTCTCCTCTCAGATTAAAGTAAATCTCTTTACAAAACTTAATATAACCTAAACTTGCTTTTTTGGAAAATATAAGTTATAGTGGATAAGTCAACGCGGGATAGAGCAGTCTGGTAGCTCGTCGGGCTCATAACCCGAAGGTCGGTGGTTCAAATCCGCCTCCCGCCATTTTAACTTGCTAGGTTGCTTTTCAGGCTAGTTACCACGTTGTCAGACAATGGTGACAAGGAAGTATTTATCTAGGGCGCTTTTCATAGGCGCCCCTAAAATATCTATATATTACCGTTGTACGATTTGCCAATCAGTATTTTCGACAGTTTCAAAAGCAACTACGGCTGTACGTCGTAAATCACCATTATATAACCAAACTCCGTTGTTACCATTGGCGTTATTACGCCAGATTAAATCTTGGTTGCCATCACCGTTAAAATCACCAGTACCACGGATAGTCCAGTCAGGGTTCAATTCCTCATCTAGAGTAACTATTTCGCTTACCTCTTGTCCCGCTGCACCACCCATCAACCAAACACCGTTACTACCAGTATGGCGATTGCGCCAGATCAAATCGGGAACACCGTTATTATTCATATCAGCTACCGCTGTTAGTTGCCAATCAGGATTATCTTGTCCTGTAATAGCGACTTTAGCTCTAGTGGTGTAATCTTCGTTGAGATACCAAATACCATTAGCCCCAGTGCGATCGTTGCGCCAATATAAATCTGGCATCCCATCACCATCAGCATCTCCTACACCTCCAATATACCAATCGGTATTAGTTTCAGGCTCAAGGTTACGAATAGCTACACGTTCAACGCCTCTCATTAACCAGATACCATTAGCGCCTGTTTCATAGTTACGCCAGAGAAGATCTTCTGTTCCGTTACCGTTGAAATCAGCTACACCATTAATAGCCCAAGAGGGAGTTACTTCTGATTCAATACTAAGTTTAGCGCTCGCCTCAAAACTGCCACCTTCGGCGACGTCATTCATCAACCAGATCCCGTTATCTCCAGTACTAGCATTACGCCAAACTAAATCAGAGATACCGTCTAGATTAAAATCAGCTTTGACTAGTCCGTCTTCGTTAAAAACTTCTAATGCCATGTTTTTAAACCTTTTAAATGGTTGTCATAGTTATATTAGTGTATTTAATTCCCATTAGACCAAAAATCAATCATAAATTAATTATTGCTTACATTTTAGGTGTTAGCACATTAAGTATTAAATGTCAAGATATTGACAATAGTACTTTTCAGATATAATTATTCTACCTTTTAAAAACTTAACTATATGCTAAAATCTCCAACCATAACTAATAAATTAGTAGGCAAATATAATCAACTCATCTCTCAGCTTAAAAAAGGCAAAGATAAAGTAAGAAACTTTCTCAAAAATCTAGTTAAATTTAACTATCCCAAACCCAAAAGAGTTATCTATGAAAATATTGCTTATCTTGTCAAATTTCCTACTTATTTAGCAAGAAAGTATCTAGCTCAACAACTAAAAAATAAACAACTTATCGACAAAATAGAACCCCAAAAAGGCTATTTAGTTATCAATAACCTTGAGTTTCCACCTTTACAAAAGGCGCAAGAATATGCTCAAGAACGCTTAAAAAGTACCAAACTTCAAGACTTAATCGAAAAAGCCGCAGGAAAACACCAATATCTCTTAGCTTTACCGATTAAACAGGAGTTAACCTTAGATTCACCCTTATTACAGTTAGCTTTAAATCCAGATTTACTAAAGATTGTGACTGAATATATAGGCATTTTACCTATCTTAAATTCAGTGAATATTCTTTACTCCCCAAATCAAACCATTTTTGAACATAGTTCACAATATTTTCATCTAGATCCAGAAGGAGTTAGACAGGTTAAAATCTTTATTTATTTAGATGAGGTAACCGAAGATAGTGGACCATTTACCCTAATTTCTGCAGAACAATCTCAGAAGGTTTATCCTGTTTACCGAGGAGGAAGATTAACCGATGAATTTGTTAGTCAATTAGTACCACCGACAGAATTTACCCCCATAACAGGACCTAAGGGTACAATGATTTTAGTAGATACTTCTAGTTGTTTTCACTTTGGAAGCAGACCAGGAACAGAAGATAGACCAGCTATATTATTACAATACATATCGCCTTTTGCCATGATTTTTCCTTATTTTGGGTGGAAGCGTAAAACCCGATTATCTCATTTAGTGCAAAAAGACACACCAATTTTAGAAAGATATTTACTTGGTGCGTCTTGGTTTTAAATATTGCGGGTTTTGTGCTTTTTCTTGGGTTTACCCTGATGATCATTATTTAACTCAAAGATAGGAATAGTGAAATGGAATTGACTACCTTGATTTTTTCCCAAAGATTCAGCCCAAATTTTCCCACCCCAATTACTAACGATTTGACGACAGATAGCTAACCCTAAACCAGTTCCCCCTACACTGCGTCTGAGTGCGCCTTCTTCCTGGTAAAAGCGGTCAAAAACCTTATCTAAGCGATTGGGTTCGATTCCTCTACCTGTATCCGAGACGGTGACTTCGAGAGTTTCGGGGTTATAACGACTAACAGCGATGGTGACTTTACCTTCAGAAGTAGTAAACTTACAAGCGTTATCTAGGAGTTTGGCTAAAACTTCTACTAACCATTCTCCATCAACTTGGACTAAGGGTAAATCACAAGTTACTAGATTATTAATTTGGGGTAATCCTTGAGTGCGATAACGCGCGCGCAAATGACTAAGGGATAATTCTACGCATTCAGCTAGAGATAAAGGTTCAGGATTCCATTCTACCCTACCGCTTTCTAATTGGGAAAGAGTCAGAAAGTCTTGGACGAGTTTACGCATTCTTTCGGCGTCTTGTAAAGCGGTGTTTAACATGACTTGACGTAATTCAGGAGACATATCGGGTTCAGTTGCTAAACTCTCCAAACAGACTTGAATCGTAGATAGGGGGGTACGCAATTCATGTCCTGTAATCGCTACTAAATTGGAACGGGTGCGATCTAAAGCTTCTAATTGTTGGTTAAGATCTTCTAGATTAGCATAAGCTTCCGCTTGAATTAAAGCTACCGCGATTTGAGTGGCGATCGCGTTTACTAAAGCGATATCTTCTGGTTTCCAATTAGCTGGTGTCTCGTTACAGTGGTGTAATTCCATCATCCCGAGTAGTCTATCTTGATAGATGAGGGGAATCATTAACCAGGAAAATATCGAGCAACTTTGGACTAGATTTTTTAAGGGATTTTCTTGATCACCTTGAATACGTGGATCTGTGGTGGTATCTTCGATAGTTAGAACATCTCGTAAGGTTTTTACTTCTTGGAAGAGAGGATTATTACTCAAGGGCCAAGTTTTACCTTTAATAGAGACAATATCTTGGTTTTTGAACTCGTGATAGATTTTAGTTGAGGTATCATTTTCTTTGCAACGATAGACTACACAGCGACATACTCCCAATCCTTCCCCTAATTTTTGCACAGCTACTTGGAGGATTTCTTCAGGGTCTAGCGATCGCCTAATAGCGTCTATAATTAAGTTAAGTAGTCGTTCTTTTTTTTCTTTGTCTGCGAGAAAGCGATTAGCTTTGAGTAATTTATATTGACTTGCTTGCAGATAGGTTACCAAACGTTGTACAAAGGGATCTATCTCGGTTATTTCTGCATCTACTTGTGGAGGAGTTGTGCTTAAATCAAGATATTTTGCTTCTGCTTGGCTGACTTTTTTTGCCAATTCTGGTCTATAACCTAAAATACGTTTAAAGATGATTTTGGCTGCGGTTTGGGTTACCCTACGATCAAAAGTCCAGATACCCTCAAATCTTCTGCTATTATCTATAGCATTATCTAATTGTTGGGGTAAATTTTTCCTTTCTCGACAGATTAGACAACTTGAATATTGTTCAGCGATGATAACTAGATGCCATTCTTGGGCTAAACTATCTTCAGGAGTAAAAGCGATTTTCTCGTAGATATCGGAGCTACTGTTAAAACTGGTTTCAGGAGCAGCTAAAATATATACTTGGTCGCTGATTTGGGCTAAACGCTTATATCGATGTGCTTCTTGTTTATAGAAGCGTTCTCGCTGAAAACTAGCGATAATCAGAGGAGGGTAACTATCTCCACCACCTGCTAAAATCTGGTCTTCCATCGCGTGAGAAAGTGCGGTTAAGGAAGATTTAAAGTACATTTGCGTATGTAACTCTGGTAGAGTTTCTAATAACTCTGTTAAAACTGATGTTAGGATTTGCATCGATATTTGGTTTCGATTGTACCCTCAAAACGGCATAATGTTTTCTATTTTAGCTTAGCTGAGTTTTATTCATGAAGTTAATCTGGCTGGTTTTGCTGCTAATCTTGGGGTTAGAGTTGGGATTACGTCTATTTGTCGGTTTGGGAAACCCTTTACTATATATAGCTGATCAGGAGATAGGTTATTTACTCGCTCCTAATCAACGTGTGCGTCGTCGTGGTAACCTTATCGTTATCAATAATTCTTCCCAACGTAATGAAAATATTTCTCAACAGTTACCTGAATTAAGGATTTTACTTTTAGGGGATTCCATCGCTAATGGTGGTTGGTGGACTAGTCAAGATCGTACTATTTCGGCTTTATTAACCGCTAAACTTGAACAAGAATTAGGAGTGACGGTTGAGGTGCTTAATGCTTCTGCTAATTCCTGGGGACCTCGTAATCAGTTGGCTTATCTACAAAAATATGGTACTTTTGACTCACAGATAGTTATTCTGTTACTTAATACTGATGATTTTTTCGCGATCGCTCCTAATTCTTTTTTGGTTGGTAACAGTAAACATTACCCCAGTAAAAAACCTCTCTTAGGGATGGGGGAGTTATTAAATAACTTTATCCGCGAAGCTACTCTACCAGAAATGGTCACAGCTAACCAAGAAAAGGGCGATCGCGTTGGTTTTAATTTAACAGCAATTGCACAAATACACCAACTTAGTCAACAAAATCAGGCTCAACTCATTATAGGCTTGACTCCTCTACAAAGAGAATCCCTGTCTCAGAGTAAAGAACATGAAATTAAAGCGCGTCAAAGGTTAGACTCTCTAGTATCATCTTTAGAGATACCCTATCTTGATTTTCTTCCTCTTTTTCAACAGGTTAATTCTCCTGACTCCCTCTATTGGGATCATATTCATCTTAATAGTCGTGGTAATCAATTAGTTGTGGATAATTTAACTATTAAAGTGGTGGGAAGAATCAAGAATTAAGAATCAGGGAGAGGGGGAGAATGGGAGAATGGGAGTATGATATATAGCAATAACAACACCTACACCCTACACCCTACAACCTAATCCCTAATACCTAACTCCTCACTTTAGGTAGATAGAGGGTAAAACAACTTCCTTGATTTTCTACCGATTCTAGGGTTAAATCTCCTCCGTGCATTCTTGCTAACTTTAAAGATAATACTAAACCTAATCCCGTACCTTTTTGTTTACGATTATGTTGATTAGGTATTTGGACAAAAGGTTGAAAGAGTTTAGCTTGATTTTCTTGACTTATACCAATTCCCGTATCGATTACCGCGAAGAAGAAACCCTGATTATCTTGAGTGACACTGAGAGTTATTGACCCTGTTTCTGTATATTTAACCCCATTGGAGAGTAAATTAACCAAGATTTGTTTTAAACGCATAGGATCAGCGACGCAAAACCCTATTTCTGGAGCAATATCTAATACTAACTCTAATTGTTTATTAGTAGCTGCTGGTTGAATAATCGCTAGTGAAGCTTGACAAATTTCTTCTATTAAGATTCTTTCTGGGAATAATTCTTCTTTTTCTGCTTCAATTTTAGATAAATCCAAAAAGTCATTAGTTAGGGAGAGTAAATGTTCTCCAGATGAAATAATTGCTTGAATATATTCTAATTGTTTAGGGTTGAGAGAACCATAGATTTGTTCGTTTAACATTCTCGCTAATCCTAGAATAGCACTCAAGGGCTGACGACACTCATGAAAAGTATAATCAAGACCTCCTACTATTTTTTGATTAATCGTTTCTGCTTTGGTTTTTTCTACCTGGAGTAAGTGTTGTTGAATCGCTAGTAAACAGTGATTAGCTAGATTACGTAAGGAGTTTAACTCGGTTTTACACCATTGATTTTGGGGATAAGGATAAGCTAACACTATCTCCCCCCAATAACACTGATAATTTACTATAGGTATAATAATTACTGATTGCCAAGTCTGATTGTCAAAATCTTTAGCTAGAGAGATAATTTCTTGACGAGTAGATAAAAAGACGATTTGTTGAGATGCTAATAATTCTTGATAATGTTTAATTAAATCACGAATTTGAGTAATTATTGTCTCGCTTTCTCTTGATTCTAGACTTGACCGAAAAGCTGTTTTGACCTGATTAGCTGCTGATTCAGATAAAAAAATCAGACAATCATCTAGGTTAAGTTGTTCTTTGATTGCTATAGTTAAAGAATGTAATAAGCTATTCAAGTTAACATCATCTATCATCCCTGTGACTAGATGAGTCACAATTTTTTCATATTCTTTATTCATCCTAGGGTTTTTATGCTTAGAATGCTCTTGATTGTGATGTTCAGACAAATTGTTTGATTCATTTCTGGTTAAGTGTGGCATTCTGTTTAGATGTGAATATAGTTTTCTTAACAATGTTTCATTACTTATTAATTTGTATTATTTTGCTAAATTATACTATGATATTTTAGTTTTGTAAACACTACTTAGAATTGTCGTTTTGAGAAAATCAGCATCGCAAAGACTAAGAGAAAGATAGTGTAACAAATTGCATAGATAACATTAGCCAAGAGTTCAGGAGGCGATGGTAAAATGTTATATACTGCTTCATTTTTCAGGTTTAAGCGAGATAAATCAGGTAAAAATAAGTAGATAAACTTAGTCAAACGTTCTAAAGTAGCATTATCACTTAATTTTCCTAAAGCGAGGATATCACGGCTAATTTGTCCCATCAGATAAACACCAAGACTTAATAAAGTGGCTAAAATAGAACTAGTAAACACCCCAAAAGCGATCGCTACAGCGGTTAACAGAGAGAGTTGTAAACACAAGAACCCTAAAGAAACCAGAATACTGGGTAAAGGATGGGGAATTTGTGCCCAATTAAGCAGAATTAGGTAAACTAGAGTCATTGCAGCCACTAAAACCCATAAAACCGCCGATAAACCCAAATGTTTCCCTAGGATAAATTCTACCCGACTAATGGGTTTAGCAATCAGTACTAGGATGGTGCGTTTTTCGATTTCCTTATTAATTAGATTAGTGCCAATAAAAACCGCTACAATAACGGTTAACGCTTCAATAGCAGCTAAACCCAAATCAACAAAGATTTTTTTATCAGTACCAACGGAGATTTCAGGAAGTAAACGTAAAGCAATAACCAAAACTAAGGAGAAAAACCCCACAAAGTAGAAAATGCGATCGCGGATAACTTCTCGAAAACCATTAGCAGCGATTGACCAAATTCTCATTAAACTCATTTTTTGTCCCCCTATACCAATATAATAAATTGTGAGAGCATTTCTAAATAGAGTTAATATGGCACTCACACCCTCTTCAATGTTACCCTTGGGAACGAAAGCACCTGATTTTACCCTGGTTGATGTGGTTTCACAAACAACTATTAATCTGAGTAATTATACTTCCCCAAAAGGGTTACTAATCATTTTTTTATGTTGTCATTGTCCTTTTGTCAAGCACGTAGAAACAGAGATAGCTAGACTCAGTCAAGACTATCAAGGACAAGGTATCGGCATTATTGCTATTAGTGTCAATGATATCACTAAATATCCCGATGATGCACCTGATAAATTAAAAAATATGGCGCAAAGGCTAGGTTTTAACTTTGCTGTCTGTTATGATGAAAGTCAAACCGTTGCTAAAGCTTATCAAGCAGCTTGTACACCTGATTTTTTCTTATTTAATGCAGCTAAAGAGTTAGTCTATCGTGGTCAATTAGATGATAGTCGTCCTGGTAATAATTTACCAGTCACTGGTAAGGATTTACGCGCAGCTATAGACGCATTAATCACGGGTAAACCCATTAATCCAGAACAAAAACCGAGTATCGGTTGTAATATCAAGTGGAAACCAGGAAATGAACCGAATTATTAAGGAGAAATAATGAGCGTAGATAATAAGAAGAAACAACTATTTAAACTGTTATTTGCAGCAGCTTGGTTAGACGGAAAAATCCATCAGAATGAGAGAGAGTATCTCCATCGAATGGTGAGAGAAAATGCTCTAGCTGAGGATGAAGACATCAAACTGTTGTTAACAGAAATGAAACCCATTCAGTCAGAGCAATGTTATCAGTGGTTAGAGGAATATCTTGGCAAAAATCCTAGTGAACAAGATTATCAAGAGTTATTGGAATCTCTGAGTGGAATCATTTACGTAGATAATGACATCGCGGTTCAAGAGTCGCAATTTTTGACTTATTTACAAACCCTAGAAGCGAATAAATCAATCTTTAATCAAGTGCTCAGAAGTATTCAAAAACTTTATCTAAAAGCGATGGCTTACGCGGAGAAATAGGAAGTAGGGAGAGGGGGAGTATAATATATAGGAATAATAAACCCTAAAACCTACACCCTACACCCTACTTAATATTATTTAGTTGAAGTATTTTGTTGTAATTCTTCTTCTAGATTCAAGAGAAAAGGTACACTGTTTTTAGAATCCCCAATCACTAAAACTTTAGGTACTAAAGCACCACCTTGACGCCAAGCTTCGATCGCTTCTTTTTGCAATACTAGTTGACCACCTTGTGCTTTGAGGGTTTCTGCTAGTAATCTTTGAGCTTCGGCTCTACCTTTGGCGCGGTTAATATCTGCTTGTGCTTCTTGTTCAGCTTCTTTAGCTATATAGACTGCGCGTTGGGCTTTTTGTTCGGCGATTTGTTTATCTTCAACAGCTTTAGCGAACTCGGGAGAGAAGTTGAGGTCAACTACACTAGTATCTAAAACGATGATGCCATATTTTTGCAAGCGTTGATCGAGAGCTGTATCAAAATCTTGTTTTAACTCACTTCTTTTAGTGATCGCTTCTTCTACTGTACGCACAGCTGCAGCGATTTTAAAAGATTCTTGAGTTTGGGGGGCGATAATTTTAGCGACGATATTTTCTAAAGTACCTTGTGTTCTCCTAATAGTTACTATCTCAAGAGGATCGAGACGAAAGTTAATTGCAAAACGCGCGGATAAGTCTTGTAAATCTTTAGTGGCACTTTGTGCGGGTACTTCAAACTTTTGCACGGTGACGTCATAGACATCTACTACGGAAATCAAAGGGGGTTTAAAGTGGATTCCTTCGAGTAAAACGCCATCTCTAGCTTTACCTAGGATACTCAAGACTCCCGCTTGTCCTGGGTTAATAATGACAAAAGAATTAAAAGCGATTAAGACAGCTAAAGCAGCGATAATACCACCTGCTAAAGATTGCCAACTCGGTTGAGATTGACGACTCATGATAAATTAATCTCCTGATTAAAGTGTATTGGTAAACTCAGATCTGGTCTGAGGTTTTTAGCGTTACGTAAATAAACGTGGTTGATTTCTAGGTGAGGATTAGTTACATTGACATAGATTAAAACGCGAATACAACGCTCTAAACTATCTTGTACGTGCATTTGTTGTAAGTCTAATAAGGGGACTTGACTCCAGTAGGGACGTTCTCTGGCGATCGCCGCAGGGAAGATAGCGTCTAAATCCCGTGTAGCTGTAAAAATTACGCTAACAATATCTAGACTGACAATTTGATTACAAGATTCGATAGTATCGAGCAATTCTAATACCCCTTCTCGAATTGCTGTAATGCTGTTATCAGGAACGGTTGTCGCTCCCCGAATTGCCAGTACTTTTGCTACCACGATCGATAATCTCCCTATTACTAATCCTAATTTTTTCTAGATTGATCAAAGCACAATTAGGGTCGATATAACCACAAGGGTTGACCATTAGTTGCGACTTCAAAAGCTAAATAATTCATGGTGACATTAGCAAAGGGTAAAAAACGTTTTAACAGAGGTTTAGACTCCTCAATATTGTAACAGTCGGTTTTCTCGGGATTGAGTCCTACTAAAGTCGCCGCAAACCGTCTAGCATCAGCTTCTGTACCTAGGCGATCGACAACACCGAGATTTAAAGCTTGTTGTCCTGTGAAAATTCGTCCATCGGCAAAACTTTTGACGGTTTCTAGAGCTAGTTTACGCTCTTTAGCTACAGTTTCTACGAATTGCAGATAACTAGTATCGATTAATTCTTGTAAGATCGCTTCTTCAGCTTCAGTTAATTGGCGATCAAAAGAGAGAATATCTTTATAGGGTCCTGATTTAATTACTTTAAAAGATACCCCAATTTTATCTAAGAGACCTTCGAGATTATTCCCCCGCAGAATTACCCCAATGCTTCCTGTAATTGTACCTGGATTAGCAAAAATATGCTCAGCACCCATACCAATATAAACCCCACCAGAAGCAGCGATATTGCCAAAACTAGCGACTATTTTTACCTTTTCTTGTAACTCTTTGAGTGCTTGATAAATTTCTTGAGAATCACCTACTGTACCCCCAGGAGAATCAATTCGTAACAACAGAGCAGGGAATTTTCTCGCTTTAATCATCTCGATCGCCTTGAGTACTTGTTCACGAGTTTCCCCGGCGATCGCCCCTGTTATTTCCAGACGTGCAATTTGTTTACTAGCTTTTTTTCTAAATGGCCAAATCATTAACAACTATTACTCTTAACAAAACTATACAATTAAATAGATAAGCAAAAACTACTAAATAAACAAGATAACACATTCAGCCCATGGAAATAAACCAGAAAACATCCCCATTAGTACTTATTTCGCCCTTTTTCTTTTGGGGTACAGCGATGGTAGCGATGAAAGGAACTATTGAGCAGACAACCCCCTTATTTATGGCTAGTGTACGTTTGCTACCCGCGGGTTTATTAATTTTAGCCGTTGCTTATTGGCAACAACGACCTCAACCTAAAAGCCAAAAAGCCTGGTTATGGATCACTTTTTTTGCTATAGTAGATGGAGCGATGTTCCAAGGATTTCTTAGTCAGGGACTACTCAGAACAGGAGCAGGGTTGGGATCAGTGATGATTGATTCTCAACCCCTAGCAGTGGCTTTACTCTCTAGTTGGTTGTTTGGGGAAATTATCGGAGGATTAGGGTTTTTAGGTTTAGCGATCGGTATTGCAGGGATTAGTTTAATTGGCTTACCCGAAAGTTTGATTACTAATCTAGCTCAATTTAATTTCTCTGAATTATCAGGATTAGGAACAGAATTATTTAGTGGGGGAGAGTGGCTAATGTTATTAGCTGCACTCTCTATGGCTGTAGGAACTGTGACTATTCCCTTTGTTTGTCGTTATGCTGATCCTATCATGGCAACTGGTTGGCACATGATTATTGGTGGAATGCTATTATTTTTACTCAGTCTTTCCTTAGAAACCAACCAATGGCAATATCTCAATGTTTCGGATTGGCTGGCATTAAGTTATGCTACAGTGTTTGGGAGTGCTTTATCTTATGGGGTATTTTTCTATTTAGCAGCTGCGGGTAATCTTACCAGTTTAAGTTCTCTAACCTTTTTAACTCCTATATTTGCTCTAGCTTTTGGTAACTTATTCTTAGCAGAAGTACTAACACCTTTACAATGGTTAGGAGTTTCTTTAACCTTAGTAAGTATCTATGTGATTAATCAGCGAGAAAAACTAACCCAAAAGTTGTCTATATTTAATCAGGGTTTCACTAGAAAAGTATCCCGCAGATATGAGAATTAAGTAATCAGTTGAGTTATTATGAGCAAATATAATCAGCAGAACCTTTCATATTAACGATCATTATTTAACTATGCTCCATCGTTTGTCCCTAATTCTCGCTATTTTACTAACTTATTTTGGTCCTGGTTACCATTCCCCTAATAACCGACTATTACCAATGAGTGTTGCTGTTGCTCAAGAAAACCCTCAACTAGACAACCAAGACAACAACTCCCAACCCAATAACTTTGGTATTACCTTATCGGGAGGAAGAATCAGTTTACCCTGGTGGATGCTATTGGGTTTTTTGCTAATTAGTATCATGTTATTATTGCTAATTTGGATTGTTTTACCAGAAAAGAATCCTCCAGAACAACAATTATCTACTAGTGGGAATCAACCTTTAGCTAATAATGATACCTCTAAAGCTCAACTTCCACCCATAGAAAATACAGATAGTGCGCTACTACCAGTACAACCTTTTCCCCGAGAAAATTCAGATGTAACAATTGGATTAATCGAACAATTACAGGAAGTAGATCCAGCTAAACGACGTAGAGCTATTTGGGAATTAGCACGTACAGCAGACTCTAGAGCGATTAAACCTCTAGTTGATTTAATGTTAGATTGTAGTTCCTATGAACGAACCTTAATTTTAGAAGCCTTATCAGAAGTAAGTGCTAAAACCCTCAGACCAATGAATCACGCTTTAGTTGTATCTTTACAAGATGAAAATGCTCAAGTCCGTAAAAATGCTATTCGTGATTTAACCAAATTATATGAGTTGCTCAATCAAATTCGTCCTGTAATTTATCATGCTCTAGATGATCATGACCCAGAAGTGAGAGAAGTAGCCAAATGGGCTTTAAGTCAAGTTAATCCTACTATGTCAATCCCTATGGAAAATCCACCCCCTAACCCTCCTCCTCTGGATTCTCAATTTAAATCTTCTGATTCTCTTAATTTATAATAAATTTATGTTAAAGTTACTATTTCTTTCTACTCCAGTTGGTCCTCTCGGTTCGGGATTAGGGGGAGGAGTAGAATTAACCCTCTACAATTTAGCAGCGGAAATGCAAAGAAGAGGACACCAAGTGGTGGTAGTTGCTCCTACTGCATCAAAGTTAACAGATATTAAGATAATAGAAATAAGTGGTAAGTTACAAATTCCCGCTCAAACTCAAAGTCGTGATGTGAGTATCTCTCTACCCCAAGACTCGGTTTTAGCTAATATCTGGGAATATGCCTATACTGTCCAACCAGATTATGATTTATTGGTTAATTTTGCCTTTGATTGGTTACCTTTCTATTTGACTGAGTTCTTTAGTACTGCGATCGCTCATTTTATCAGTATGGGCTCTCTATCAGATGCTTTAGATGTGGTCATGAATCGAGTCGCTAAAGCTTATCCTGAAACTATTGGGGTATATACTCGTACACAGGCGGAAACTTTTCCTTTTGCTGATGCTTGTCAAATATTAGGAAGTGCTATTGATCTATCTCTCTATGATTTTTGTCCACAACCTGAACATTATCTGGCTTGGGTAGGTAGAATCGCACCAGAAAAGGGTTTAGAAGATGCTGTCTCAGCTTCAGTAATAACGGGAATACCCCTAAAAATTTGGGGGAAAATTCAAGACCAAGATTATTGGGAACAAATTAAGAGAGATTATCCAAATGCTGCTCTAGAATATTGTGGTTTTTTATCTACTCTAGAACTACAAGCTCAATTAGGACGCTGTCAAGCTTTATTAATGACTCCACGTTGGGTAGAAGCTTTTGGTAATGTCGCTATTGAAGCCTTAGCTTGTGGCGTACCTGTGATTAGTTATGCTCGCGGTGGTCCGACAGAAATTATTCGTCATGGGGAAACAGGTTTTTTAGTCACCCCTGATAGCGTCACCGGTTTAGTCGAAGCTATCTCCGGTTTAGCGCAAATAGATAGAAAACGTTGTCGTCAACAAGCAGAGACAGAATATTCTCTCCCGGCTTTAGGCGATCGCTTTGAAAATTGGTTTGAGAAAATACATGGAAAATAATCAAAAAATTGTCATAGTAGGTGCAGGTTGGTCAGGTTTAGGTGCTACCTATCATTTAGCAAAACAAGGTTATGATGTTACTCTCTTAGAAGCTGCACCCTATCCAGGTGGATTAGTAGCAGGATGGAAAACCCAAGAGGGAAAAGACTTAGAAGCTGGTATTCACGGTTTTTGGTATCCCTATGGCAATATCTTTAATTTAGTCGATGAATTGGATTTAAAGCCATTTACTCCCTTTACTAAATCCTCTCAATATTCACCCGCGGGTTTAGAGGTACAATCCCCCATTTTCCAAGATTTACCCAGACTTCCTAGCCCTTTGGGTACTTTTTGTTACACACAATTCTATCGTTTACCCCTAAGCGATCGCTTATCTTGTTTACCCTTACTCTACGCAGTCATTGATTTTGACAATAGTCCAACAGCTTGGCAAAAATATGACAAAATGACAGCAAGAGAGTTATTTAAACAATTTGGCGTCTCAGAAAGATTATATAAAGAAGCCTTTGAACCTATGTTATTAGTAGGTTTGTTCGCACCAGGAGAGCAATGTAGTGCTGCTGCTACCCTAGGTATGCTCTACTACTTTATTTTAGCCCATCAAGCCGATTTTGATGTAGTTTGGTGTCGTGGAACTGTGGGAGAAAAGATTTTTAATCCTTGGGTAGATAAGATTAAGAGTCTAGGTGGTAAGGTTTTAACCAATAAACGTGTCAGTGATTTAATTATCAATCAACAAGGAGAAGTAACAGGGGTTGTCTCGGGTACAGAAGTTTTTACAGCTGATAGTGTAATTTTAGCTTTGAGTATCAGTGGTCTTAAAAAAATTGTCGCTCAAAGTGATAATTTAACTAAATATCCAGATTTTTGTAATTTAAATAATTTAGGATCTATCGATGTCTTAGCAACACGTCTCTGGTTTGATAGAAAGATAAATGTTCCTTTACCTTCTAATGCTTGTTTTGGTTTTGATTTGACTACGGGTTGGACATTTTTTGACCTGAATAACCTACATGATGCTTATCGAGATGAGGTAGGTAGTGTCATCGAGGTAGATTTCTATCACGCTAATCAACTCCTACCGATGAAGGATGAAGAGATAATCAAAAAAGTCCAACAAGATTTAACTATTTGTGTACCCGCTTTTGCTGAAGCTAAAATAGTCGATTATGGAGTAGTTAGAGTTCCTCAAGGAGTAACACATTTTGCTCCAGGTAGTTATCAATATCTGCTCAAAAGTACCTGTAGTATTCCCAATCTCTATTTAGCGGGAGACTGGATTATCAATTCTCATGGTTCATGGTCACAAGAAAAAGCCTATGTAACTGGTTTAGAAGCAGCTAACTTAATAATTGAGAGATATCAACAAGGACAACCTGCTCAGATTATACCAGTTGAACCCGACGAACCCCATATTCAAATTGCCCGTAATCTTAATCGTGGTTGGCAATCTTTGTTAAAGTAAGGCCAGATAGAGGTAAATAGGGTCAAAAATCCATGCTAAGCTTAAGGTTTGAACAATTACAGCCAAAATTACGCGATCGCTTAAAACCTTAGAATTACCCTTAGAAACCGTGATTACAGAAGCCAGAAAATACCAAAACAGAGAGTGAAAACTGATACTATCTTCTACCGACTCTTTCAAAGTTTCCCTGAGTTTTTCTTTGAATTAATCAACTCCTCTGAGGAAACAGCTAACCTTTATCAATTCTCTTCGGTAGAAGTAAAACAACTGGCTTTTCGGATTGATGGTGTCTTTCTCCCGAATCAAGAGAATCAACCAATTTACTTTCTAGAGG
>RECR01000081.1 GCA_007693955.1 Gloeocapsa sp. DLM2.Bin57 | reverse complement strand
ATATTTTAACTTTTTAATTTTTGTTTCTACAAAACTGCTAAAACAGATTGAGGAGATAACTTATCTTTAAACCAAATTACCTTAGCAGGGAGGTTGTCGAGGTTAACACCAGCTTTGCTAAGATTTAAGCGTTCAGATATAGCTAAAATAAGATTATCCCGTTGTGCTTTACGAACTTGAGCGAATTTCTTCTGTAGATATTCAGGACGCCAATAACCGACTATTTCTAGTAAAAACTCCCTACCATCGGGATGTACTAAGCGAAAGTCAGGAATCATCACACTTCCAGGAATAGGGATTAAATCTACTTCTCTTTCTAGAGACCAATCGGTTTTAGTTTTTAACCAACGTTTAACAAAAGAAGCCTCTAGCATACTATCATAGGTTTGACTAGGTGGATAATGACTCACCAATCCAGAGCGATCGTTTAGGGTAAAACGTCCTGGTTTAATTTGCTTAGTATAATAATCCCGTAGTTGTAGATTAGCAGTCAAACTCCAGCGACTCACGTGTAACAAAGCGGGAATCAATTTAGCTAGAGATAAACCATAACGAGTACTCGCTTTAAACAGACTAGTCGGTCCATCGATAGTAATGGTAAACCCTGTATCTGCGTCTCCTTCAATATAAGCCATTAATTGAAATAATTTCAGGTAACGGAATAATAACTTATATTCTCCTGGATCATTACGATGAGCATTGATAATAATCTCACTAGCTTTATAAAAGATACCTTGTACCTGAGAGAGGTTATAACGGTGGAGGAGTTGTTCTGGAGTTGGTGTAGTAAATTGAGTTAAGATGCGATTTTCGGCTAAATCGCTATATAAACCTTTAATGATTTCGTCGGGTAAAATAGTGTGATTAAGTTCCCTAGTTAAATCAGCGGCGATCGCTTCTAGACAAGCATTGCGAAAAATTGGGGTAGTAGGTTGATGAGCAGCTTGAGTAAACACCCGTTGACGCAGTAATTGAGGTTCAATTGGACTGATAATCTCAAAAGTACAAAAGTGGTTTTTAAGGAGATGAGCTAAACCCCTTCTAAGACGATAATCTGGGTTATCACCTTCTAAAACTAGTAATTCTTGTTCTATTTCCCCAAGAGTCTTACCTAAACAACCTTCTAGACAATCTATATAGCCTTGAGCTAAATCTAGATTATCTGGTTGAATAGGTAAACGTTTGGGAATGATTGTCTCACCCTGACGACGTTGAATCAGTAAATCAGAGGGTAACAAAGTTAATTAGAGATATTGACGAACTGACAATATTAAACCGATTATAGCACCTCCGAGTAATCCTAAACTAGCTAGAGAACTAATACCAAAACCTGGACCGCGTTTTTCAGCAGCTTGATAATAACCCCAAGCGTAGAGAATTCTTCCTACTACCCAAATTATCCCTAGGATAAAACCCCAGGTAGCGCTGATATAGTAAGAAAAAATCCACAACAAGGGTAAAAAGAAGATAATCTGTTCTAGAGTATTTTGCTGCACTCTCAAAGCTCGTTCAAAATTAGGATCACCAGTCATAGCAGGTGGTTTAACATCGTATTTAAATCTAGCTCTACCCACATTGAGGGTGATTACAAAATAGACTAACAGAGTTAAAACTGTAATAACAGTAGGTTCGATTAACATATATATCCCTGATTAAAACCCATTTTCTCGTAATTTAACACAATTGGTCTCAAGCTTTTGACACTCTCGGGCTAAATGCTATAGCGCTACTTGACAAGGGAATAGTGAATAGTGAATAGACAAAAGAGGGGGGAGTGTGGGAAGAAGCTTCGGAGTAGGGAGAAGGAAAATGTAGTATGAAGAATGTAGAATGCGCAAAAAAATCATTAATTCGCGCATTCGGAATAAAACCGTTCCTGCATTCCACCTAACGTTGTTGAAATTGTTGTAACTGTTGTTGTAATTCTAAATTACTTGCAGCAGTTATCACAATACCTGGAAGTTGAGACATAGGTGTAACAGGATGCTCATCAGGAGTAAAGAAAATCCAACGACTCGACGTAGATAAAGAGTGAAGACTCCCAGGATTTTGCGTTAACCAAACCACAGAAGTAGATAAAGAGGGTAAATTAACTTGGGTATCCTCTGCTTCTACCGCAGCTAAAGCTTCTAATACTCCAGTAAAACCCTTGACTAAACCCGTACCATTAGTCCAAAGTTCTACATTGAGTTGACGACGACTAGCGTAAGCGTAGAGAGAAGCCGCCGTGGTAACAGCTTGTTCAAATTTAGCCTCTTGCCAAGTATCAGAAGTGTCTAAAGCTATAATGATATTCTCGCCACTGGTAATTATTTCTAATTCTCGTACCTTAAACTCACTAAAACGCGCACTACTACGCCAGTGTATTAAACGAGTGGGGTCGCCAAAGCGATAATCCCGAATTGCTTTTGTAATACCTTCTTGAGCTGCTTGATAACGGCGATCGCTTTCCAGAAGAGCACTATCATCATCTCCTACACTATCAATCAGAGGACAATGATTTAGGGGTAAAATAGCAGGATAAATAATAGCTCTAGCTGGAACTAAATAAGAACGACGACACCAGAATAAACCCAAAGGGTAACCACTGCGTAAAAAAACTTCTTCCCAATGATAAATACCACGACGTTGGGGTATAGTAAAGTAGCTGAGACGATATTGAGAACTAGGGAGAATCTCCGCAACACTCATCCTTTCGGATGCTGATGAACCAGTTAAAGCTATAGGTAATAAATCTTCAACCTGAAAAAATTGTTTAGATTGTGAGGTAGTAGGATTATCAATTAACAATTCTAGCTCTAATTCTTGTTCTACCGTCACCGGTTCAATAGGAGAACGAGTAACCTTTAATTCCCGTAAACTACGCAAACATAACCAAGCAGCTACCAACAACAGAGAGATAATCATCCCACTGAGGACGTATAACCAACCCGACATAGTATTAATCGCAGCACCGAAAAAACAAAGGGCGATACCCCCTAAAACACTACCTGCAAAAGAGGGAGCACAATAACGAGTCTCTAGCCATTCTTGCAGAGAATTTCCTGTGGTTTTGGGGGTAGTTTTTTCTAGAGAATTACGCACGTTTATCTGAAATAGAAAAAAGGGATCTTTAGGTGTTAGGGTGTAGGGTGTAGGGTGTAGGTGGTAGGGGTTATTCCAAATGCGCGAATTAATGATTTTTTCGCGCATTCGCTCATTCGCTCGTTCGCTCATTCTACATTCTTCATCTCCGAAGTCTCCGAAGTCTCCGAAGTCTCCGAAGTCTCCCCACACTCCCTCTCTAGTTTAACTAAAAAATTCTTGCAGGGCTTTAACCTCTAGAGGAGCTGATTTGAGAGAGCGTAAGGCTTCTACTGTAGCTTTAGCACCTGCAATAGTAGTGATAATGGGGAGCTTGTAGTCGAGCGCACTACGACGAATTAGGCGATCGTCTGCTTGGGATTCACCTCCCGTAGGGGTGTTGATAATAAACTGAATCTGTTCATTTTTAATCAAGTCTATCACGTGAGGACGACCTTCGTGTAATTTCAAGACTAATTCGACACCTTCAATACCATTTTCTTCCAGAACGCGTTTAGTTCCCGATGTAGCTACCACTTTAAATCCTAAGTCCAGTAAATCTTTAACTACTGATACCGCGGCGATTTTATCGCGATCGTTCATGGAAACAAAGATAGTACCTTCTGTAGCTAATCTTACTCCTGCTGCTAATTCTGCTTTAGCAAAAGCTTTACCAAAATCAGCGTCTATCCCCATTACCTCACCGGTAGAGCGCATTTCCGGACCTAGGAGAGTGTCTGTACCAGAAAACTTCTCAAAGGGGAGTACAGCTTCTTTAACCGCGATATGAGAGGGTATCGTTTCTTTGGTGATACCGAGAGATTCTAGGGTTTTACCCGACATCACTAAAGCTGCTACTTTAGCTAAGGGGACTCCTGTAGCTTTAGAGACATAAGGAACCGTACGAGATGCTCGGGGATTAGCTTCGAGGATATATACCTGTTCTCCTTGTACCGCGTATTGAATGTTCATCAACCCGATTACTTCTAGAGTTTGGGCTAATTTCATCGTCCATTCACGAATGGTAGCTAAAACCGAATCAGGTAAAGAGGTATGGGGAATTGAACAAGCTGAGTCTCCAGAGTGGACACCTGCTTCTTCGATGTGTTCCATAATTCCCCCGATAACGACTTTACCCGTAGCGTCTGCTAAAGCGTCAACATCTACCTCGATCGCATTTTTGAGGAATTTATCAATGAGAATTGGGTGGTCTGGCTCTACTTGTACAGCGTTTGTCATATAGTAATCTAATTGCTCGTCGGTATAAACAATTTCCATCGCTCTCCCACCGAGTACATAGGAAGGACGCACTACCACGGGATAACCAATTCTACCCGCTATCGATAGGGCTTCTTCATAACTGCGAGCTATCCCATTGGGGGGTTGTTTAATATCTAATTCCCGCAGAATTTGCTCAAAACGCTCTCTATCTTCGGCGATATCAATAGAATCGGGAGATGTTCCCCAGATTTTGGTCTTCACTTCACTATCAGGACTTTGTAAGTACTGTTGTAGAGGTAAGGCTAGTTTTAAGGGGGTTTGACCACCGAATTGAATAATTATACCTTCGGGGTTTTCCGTTTCAATAATATTGAGTACATCTTCTTTGGTAAGGGGTTCAAAATAAAGGCGATCGCTCGTATCGTAATCTGTGGAAACCGTCTCAGGATTAGAGTTAACCATGATGGTTTCAAAACCCGCATCACTCAAGGAAAACGCAGCGTGACAACAACAATAGTCAAATTCTATCCCTTGTCCAATACGATTAGGTCCACCGCCAAGGATCATCACTTTGGGTTTATCTGAAGGGAGTACTTCTGATTCTCCTGTTTCGTAGGTGGAGTAATAATAGGGGGTAAAGGCTTCAAATTCTGCAGCACAGGTATCTACTACCTTATAGACTGGGATGATTCCTAGTTGTTTACGATACGAGCGTACCTGATCTTCTGTGGTTTTGGTGGCAAAGGCGATTTGGCGATCGCTGAATCCTTGTTGTTTGACTATCTGTAGTGTTGCTGCGTTAATTTCTCTTAGGGGTGTGCGTTTGAGGAATTTTTCTGTATCTAATAGTTCCTCCATTTTATCTAAAAACCAGATATCTATTCCCGTTAATTGATATATCTCTTCTACACTCATCCCCAATTGTAAGGCTTGATGAACGGTAAAGATTCTTTCTGGGTTAGGTATGCGTAATTTTGAGCGAATTTGGGTTACGCTAGGTAGCATTTCTTCGCGATCGCACCCAAAACCATAACGTCCTATTTCTAATGATCTTAACGCCTTCTGAAAGGATTCTGTAAAGGTTCTGCCGATCGCCATCGCTTCCCCTACAGATTTCATTTGTGTTGTTAAAATTGGTTCAGATCCAGGGAATTTTTCAAAAGCAAAACGAGGTATTTTGGTGACTACATAATCTATAGTTGGTTCAAAAGAAGCGGGGGTTTTCTTGGTAATATCATTAGATATCTCATCTAGGGTATAACCTACAGCTAATTTGGCGGCGAATTTGGCTATAGGAAAACCTGTAGCTTTTGAGGCTAGGGCTGATGAGCGAGATACTCTTGGATTCATTTCAATTACAATCATATCTCCATTAACTGGATTAATGGCAAATTGAATATTTGATCCTCCCGTTTCTACCCCTATTTCTCGGATAATTTTTAAAGAAGCATCTCGCAGACGTTGATATTCTTTATCGGTTAGGGTTTGTGCTGGTGCTACTGTAATTGAATCTCCTGTATGTACCCCCATTGGGTCAATATTCTCAATGGAACAGATAATGACCACATTATCCGCCAAATCTCGCATTACTTCTAACTCGTATTCTTTCCAACCTAAGAGGGATTTTTCTACTAATATTTGGGATAATGGTGAAGCATCTATGCCATATTGAGCCATTTCCTCATATTCTTCTTGGTTATAGGCTATTCCTCCTCCTGTTCCTCCTAGAGTAAATGCAGGACGTATAATTAGAGGATATGAGCCTATTTCTCTGGCGATCGCTTTGGCTTCGGCTAGATTATTAGCTATTCCTGAAGGACATACTGGTACTCCTATTTTTGCCATTGCTTCTTTAAATAACAGTCTGTCTTCTGCTTTTTCGATCGCTGGTAATTTTGCCCCGATTAATTCTACTCCGTATTTTTCTAATGCTCCACTTTTAGACAAGTTCACCGCTAAATTGAGGGCTGTTTGTCCTCCCATTGTGGGTAACAAGGCGTCTGGTCTTTCTTTGGCGATGATTTTCTCTACTATTTCTGGTATTAATGGTTCTATGTAGGTTTTATTCGCCATTTCTGGATCTGTCATAATCGAAGCGGGATTAGAATTTACCAGAATTACTTCGTATCCTTCTTCTCTAAGTGCTTTACAAGCTTGTGTTCCTGAATAGTCAAACTCACAAGCTTGTCCAATTACGATTGGTCCTGATCCTAATAGTAATATTTTCTTTAAGTCATTACGACGAGGCATAATTTATTTATTTTTCCTGATCTTCTTTCTAATCTCAATTATTTTAGAGGTTCTCTTGTCTCTGTGGTTGACTCTTTTGTCTTGATTTAATAATATTTGCGCAAGAAGAATGACTCTTGCGCTCAATTGCTGTTTTTATAATGCACCTAAATTAGCTAATCCCAGGATAACTCCTGCTCCAAGTACATGACCAAAGCTCATTGTACCTAATAAAGCTCCTAAACTCATATCCCCAAAAAATGCAGGTGCTGGTAATCCCGGTCCTGAGTTGGGTTGTTGAATCCCGTATTTACCAATGGCGATCGCTATAATATTACAAATCGTCATGACTATAGCTACTTTGATGCTCCAAGTTACGGTAGTAGGTACGCTGGTAGCTGCTGCCACTAAATAAGTATTTAACATCTTTTTTCCTCGAAAAAGCCTTATTTTTTTTGACTATCAATTAACATAGCATATAAAGACCAATCTTAAATCTATGTTCAAAACCTTTAAAATTCTCTCATTAGCTGTTGTTTTTCAGTTTCTTTATCTGTTTACTCCGGCTCAAGCTACTCCAACTTTAGAAAGAGTCTTATTACAATTAACCGCACAGGAAAGAGCAGCTCTTCAGGATAACCAAATAGCTGTAGTTGGTCAAACCAGGGAATATCGAGGTAGATTCCTGGTGAAAGCTTCTGCAGAGGAAGCTTGGGAGGTTTTAACTGATTATCAAAATTACCCTAATTTTTTACCTGATGTTGTTAGTATCCAAATCCAAGAAACTGATGGGAATAAAACTGTCTTTGAGCAAGTCCAAAGAACATCTGTACTTATTTTTAATCGGGAAACTAGTTTAACCATCGCTGTTGCGGAAACACCCTTTACAAAAATTAACTTTTCTCTAGTAGAAGGTGGCGTCAGTGAGCTACAAGGTACTTGGGAAGTAACACCTATAATCATCGGGGATGAAAGCACACCTAGTCAAGTTTTAGTTACCCACACAGTTACAGTGACACCAGATACTGGTGTACCCGAGAATATCTTCTATTCTATCTATCGAGATAGTTTGAGAAATTCTCTTGAAGCTATGAAAACCGAAATAGAAAACAGAGCAACTGCTCGCTAAGATGATAAAATTTGAAGGAGTCTAACCATAGTATTTAGCCATGTCGCTGCAAATAGAGTATTTTCAACCCGTAGGGATTCTAGATGGGACAAAATCAGAAGAATTTAAACAAAATATAGCTCACTTGATTGCCAAAGGTGCAAAAACGATTTTAATCGACTTCCAGGAGGTAACCTTTATGGATAGTTCGGGATTGGGTGCGTTAGTACTAGCTTTGAAAAACGCGCGATCTGCTGAAGTTAAAGTCTATGTTTGCTCTATTAATGAACAAATCAAGATGTTATTTGAGTTAACCAGTATGGATAGCGCGTTGGAGATTTTCTCTAATCGTGAAGAATTCGAGGCTAAATTTCTCAAGGATTAATTTCACTCTTTCAAAACATAACCAACCCCTCTAATGGTGTGAATAATCCGTTTTTGTCCCTGTTGTTCTATTTTAAGACGCAGGTAACGAATATACACCTCAATGACGTTGGATTCACCGTGAAAATCGTAACCCCAAACATTTTCTAAAATTTGTTCCCTAGTTAAAATCTCTTTGGGGTGAGACATCAGATATTTGAGTAACTCAAACTCTTTCATTGTTAAATCAATGATCTCACCCTGACGTAAGAGTCGGCGAGTATTTAAATCTAAGATTAATTCCCCAAAGTGTAACTCTTCGTTAATAACTTTTTGGGGTTGGAGATAAATTCCTAAAATCTGTTGGAAGTTTTTCGGGTGTATAGGTTTAACCAGATAATCATCAGCCCCTGAGTCTAAACAAGCTATCCTTGTTTCTAGAGTTTCTAAACTACTGAGCATTAAAATTGGAAAGTGATAACCCTGATTTCTTAAATCACGAGTAAGCTCTAGTCCATCTGTACCTGTAAAGTTATAATCAAAAATAAGCATAGCAGGATCTAAAACTTGAACTTGATTAATTACCTGTTCAAGATGATAAAGAGGGATAGGATTATAACCCACTTCCTTGAGACTATCACTAGCTGATTGCCAAAAAGGCTCATCAGTGTTGACTAAGAGCACGTTTTGAGTTGTAACCGAAAGAGAATAAGACATAAAGTTTTAACAATATTTATGATTAATTATATTTTAAGGGAGTTCCACTGAGGTTGGTTTGGCGATATGGGGAAGTCCCCAACCTAGCTTCTCTCTTAAAATACGGAAAAACTCAGGATTTTGCAGACGAATAAACCTCGCTTGATAAGGCGATCGCTTTACATGAATTCTATCTTCAGGAATGATATAAGAGCCACCATTTCCATCTACTACCATCACCATTTGATTAGGATTAGCAGGATAAATATTTACTGATTCACGATCTGAAAAGACTAAAGCTCTTGAAGCTAAAGAATGAGGACAAATAGGCGCTAACTGTAATACTGGTACATCTGGGGTTACTACTGGTCCCCCTGCACTTAAAGAATAAGCGGTAGAGCCAGTAGGAGTAGAGACGATGACGCCATCTGCGGCTATATCTACTACCGCGTGTTGACCAATTTGAATCTCAAAATGACACATACTGGTTAAGGGTTCTCTATGTACCACCATTTCATTGAGACAGAGAGCTTCCCAGAGGAGTTCTTCTTGACGGAATAACTGCACTGTCAACATCGATCGCTCTTCAATTTGATAATCTCCCTGTAAGATTTTTTCGAGAGCCGGAGAAATATGATTGACATAAGTTTCCGTTAAAAAACCCATATGACCTGTATTGACAGTTAATAATGGTATTCCCAAGGGAGCTACCTGACGGAAAGCGGATAAAACAGTTCCATCTCCTCCCAAGACAACCGCGAAGACAACATCTTCGTCAAAACCAGGGGGTGTAAGTTGGGGAATGGGAGTGTAACAAACAGGAGAATCGGGACGAGAATATCCCAAAATTCCCCAAAAACCTCTAGCTATGACTACTTCCCAGCCATTTTTTTTGAGCTTGTCTTCTAGTTTATTAGCTATACGACAAGCTATGGGTTTATTATCGTTATAAATAATGCCTGCTTTTGGCACAACAACTGATCCTATTTTCTTTACTTTGGCTATTTTGACAAAATTCTCAAGACTTTTGTTGTTTAAAGGGACTTCTTTTTGGTTTCTGTTTTTTCTTTTTGTCGTAACCGACTTCTTTGAGTTTTTTCAAGATGCGGTTAAAGTACTCTTCTAGATATTCTTCTAGGGTAGTAGTTTCTTGGGGATCTAAACCAAAAACTTGATACACTTCTTCCATAGGAGCGTCTAAGGGTTTACCTCCTGCTAAGACTTCAACAAAAGCAAGGCGATCGCTCGCATTCTGTGTCCACTGGAAAAATCGGGCTACATTTCTGACAAAACGTAATAACCCTAGAGGAGAGCGCGTAATCTTAGCTTCTTTTCCTGAGATTTTTTCACAAAAAGTAATAATTTCACTAGTTGTCCAAGCTTTTGGTCCAACTACAGGAAAAGTCCTTTTTTCAGTTTCGGGAACTTCTAGAGCGCCTATGGCAAATTTAGCGATATCTTGAGTATTCATATAAGCTATAGGCGTTTCTACTCCTGTTACCCAGACACTTTGATTATCGAGAATTGGTACAGCGTATTGTCCAATCAAACCCTGCATAAAACCGCATAATTGCAGTGTTGTATATTTTAACCCAGATTCGGCTAAAAACAACTCTGTACAGTGTTTAATCTCCATTAAAGGAACATTGGGATAATCTTTGGCATTGAGAATAGAGAAAAATATGTATCTTTCTATACCCGCTTTTTTGACTGCTTGAATTAAATTTACCTTTCCGTACCAATCTACTTGTTTAATACTTTTTGAGCTATTAGCTCTAGTTGTCGCTGCATCAATTACGGCGTCTATCCCTTCTAAGGCGAGGGGGAGAGTTTCAGGCTTACAAAAATCACCTGGCACTAATTCAGCTCCCCATTCTTTGAGAAAAGATGCTCTCTGTTGGTTTCTGACTAAACAACGAACTTTATAACCTTTATCTAAAGCGTGACGAGCCACTTGTCTTCCCAGTGTCCCTGTTGCACCGACTATTAATACATCCATCTAAATATTTAAGTAACGTTTTTTTAAGTTTCTCTAAGATATTATCAAAAAATGTGATATTTTTCTCATTTTATGTTGATCAACTACCTTCCTTAGCTCAGATTTTGTATCTTGTTCCCATAGCGCCGTCTTTGGCAGATCCAACCTCAAATATAATTCAAAAATAGTCTCAAACCAGCTAAATCATTGTCTTGCTTTAAAGTTCGATAAATGGGATACGCCACTTCAGTAGCGTCACTAATTCCTGAATGAGCGTAAATTACAAACTGTAAACTATTTTTCGTTGTTGATTCTTTTTTTATCTCTTTGATGAACTCTATAGCTTTTTTAACTTGTTCATCTAGGGAAGCTGAATTATTGACCATAAGGTGGCAAATATCACCAGGATTAATCTTAGGGTTAACGTTTTTACCAGAACAATTAATAACAATAAATCGATGGCGGTGACCTTCTTTGTTTCTCACTAGACTATCGACACTTTCTAACTCACAAACTAATAGTTGAATATCCTGATAAATACTAGTAATTCCTTCGCCAATACTGTAAATTTTCTCAACTAAGTCTGAAGGATAAATTACCTTAACCTCTTTTCCCCAGGCAGAAATCCAACGAATCAGATCAATATCAAAAATACTCCATTTTGGTAAAGTAATTTTTATCGTGTATTGATAAGGAGCAATATTTTGGCTCATTCTTGGGTCAAATATACTCTGATCATAAGCCTTTCCCCTCAACCAATCAGGAAGAGACATTTTTATTTTAGAAAATCTTTGATTACCTTCACAAATAAATTTAAATGCTTTTTCTGTTGCCTGCAGGATAACAGTTAATTCTATTTTTTTTCTTTGTCTATAATTTAGATATTGAGTTTGTATATTAACATCATTTCCTAGATAAAGTCCTGCACTAGCAGCATAAAGTTGATCCAATTTTTTAAGGGATTTTTTTTGTTCTTCTGTTGTTCGCTGAATATTGAGCTTGTTAAATCGAATTCTATCGATTCTCTCAAAGGTAAATAGTCCTTTTTTATTTCCATTGTTTACTTCATATCCTAAATACCAAGCAATGTTATGAAAGACAATTTGTAGAGGATAACCTCTAAAAGTTATTGGTTGATACTCTGACCATTTAGCACATCCTTCAACATAATTAAATTCCAAAAGCTCACCATTTTTTATGGCTTCTTCTAACCATTCAAATTGTTGTTGATATTTCTCAACCTTGATAATCGATTTTGTACCAATTAAACGAGTGGGATAGGCTTCTTCACCAGCTAAAATTCGAGCATCTACTAATCTTTTCTTAAAGGTATCATAAATTTCTGCAGCGAGGGGATCTTGAAAATATTTTTCTCTTGAATGAGATTGCAGAGATTGATAGAGCTGATTTAGTTCATATTTAGATAAAATTCCAGTTCCTGCAAAATAGCCTTTTTTCATCGTAAAATTAGGAAGGAGTTGATAAGGTTTAAGGCAATGACATATATCTTCTCGAAAATTATTCTCTAAAGTACTTCTTTGATAATCATTATTTAGATCAATATGCTTAGAAAAAAGTCCATAATCATACATGGCTTTAACAATCGTAGTCTGTCTAAAGTTTGTTATTGTCGTCACTGAAGGTTTGCCATTTTCTTCACATAAAAAAGGATAACTTAAGATAAATCTAATGCTTTTCATCAGGCGTTGAAAACAGTTTAAATCTTTGTAACGATGACTATTTAAATAAGGATAAGCAATAGATTCTATATCAACTAAATCAGCCGCTACATTACCACTTCCTAAAAATCCATTCTTTTCTAACCAATCTAAATCTTTTTTGAGAGCATCTACTTGAACATAATTTTTGTGAAACTTTTTGGTAATAACAGCAGAAATTTCAGCAACTGTACTGCTAAATTCTGGTAATTCTTCCACTTCTAAAATAGCCTTAAGTGTTTCTGGTTCATTGGCTGATAAGTTACCAATACCAGGATAGTTAATGATTACTGACAATAATTGCATTAATCTTTCAAAATCTAATAAATAAGAATATTTATGAAAGATTATTTTACTGTTTCTATTAGCTTGATTTTTTAAAATAGTCTCAGACTTATTTAGCAATTTTTTGATTTCTTCCCAGTTAAATTCTGCTGCTGTAAAGGGAACAGAATAAAGGGTTAAAAGTCCTTCTTCTACTCCTGGGGGAAATTGTTCTAGATTAATACTCATTCCCTTAATTATTTCATCAGGAACTTGGCGATCGGGTAGTTGATTTGTTTGTTGACATATCTCTACAGGTACATCTAAATGCCATCCTAGCCATTGAATATTATATAAATGAACTGTTTTATAAAGAAAATCAAGTCTCCACTCGCGCATAGTATTAGTAGCATCATAGATGACTACTTTTTGAGCTTTAACTGCATTGTGGATTTTTCTGAGCACTTCTGCTTCAATATCCCTCCACATTCCTTGAGTTGCAGCATCGCTGTAAAGTTGTGCTCGAATTTCATCAGTGGAAACTATTACGCCATCGATTTCTGAGGCTAAAAGTTGGGCAAATGTGGATTTTCCACTACCGGGAATTCCAATTAAAAAGTGGCATATTAATGGTTTATTGCTCATATTGAAGTGCATATAGTTTACTTATCCTAGCTTATTTAATCGCTGTTCGCATGAATATTTATCTTAACCTTTGATATTTTTGTCATTCTCTTGAATGAGGAGTTCAGCAACAGGAACTCTCCTGAGTAAACCTATTAATCCCGAAACAATGATCAACAATACTGATTGTCAAGCTTATTTGTTACTTTCGTTGGTTAGACAAGATCCCCGCTATAGTCATTTAGTAGAAATAGCTAAGAGTGATAGTGATACAACATTACCGCCAGAGTCAAAGAAAGTGCAGTCAGAAATCTTAGGAATGGTTATCGCTGATCCCAAGGATTTTTATGGTACAGCGAAAGTTACTCAGGAATTGAAAAAAGAAGCGGTTAACACGGCTACTGTTAATACCATGGCTAATTGGTTCGATTTGGTTTCTAATTTTTCCTTTTGGATGTTTCTGTTCAAATCACCAGTGCCATTTTTAGACATTATTCTGAGCTTATTAGCTAGTAGCTCCATTTTAACCATCTGTAATGTGGCAGGGAAAACCGCTTCTAATCGTCGCCAAGAAAACCTTTCTTTATCTAATACAGCATTAGGAGTATTGATTGCCTTAAATCTAGTTAAATCTCTCTTTTCTGGGGTAGGAATCGAATTATTGCTCAATCAACCCGCTTTAAATCAACAAATGGCACAAACCCTGATTGAACAACAAGTTGAACAGATAGAAACACTGAAAAAATTAGATAGTCCTCAATATCTCAATACTGTGAAACGATGTGACCAAGGACGAGCAGAATTAGAAACAATGCCTCGTCAACATCCACGCTGGGACTCCCTCTATCAAGAATTATTCGGCAGTTGGCAGGATAGAGAAAGGGATTGGAGTGATACACCCATTGAACAAGTGCCCATTTGCCGACGGGTGGATCGCTTAGAGCAAGACGCTTATGCTGCCTACGAAACGGCTAAAGCAACCCTCAATCAAAAGCTAATCCGTCGTAGTGAAATTGGCAATGATTTAGTTTTCTTACAAGAGCAAATGCCCCAAGTTTATCAAGCTAAATTTAAAGATCGAGGAGATGTTTCTACCGCAGAAATTGCTTCAGGAACAGATGCAATTGGTATGGCTACTCGGAACTTTTTCGGTAAGTTGAGACGAGGAGAATGGAGTGATGTAAGTGCCTCCTTATTTGGTTTCTCCTTGTCTGTAATCACCAGTGCCGCGGCTATTTTTGTAACTTACCAATATGCTCGACGTCAGGATGTTCTAGACTCAAGGGATGAGGCGATCGCCCTGCGTAGAGATAGATGGTTAGAAAGTCGATGGCAGGAAATTGTAATCTCTTCCTTCCCAAAAGAAGATGAAGATAACTAAGGTGACTAGTTTTCTCGGCTATTCTTTCGCTGTTCGCATAAGATAAAAGAAAAAGTCAATTGAACTTATTTAAATTAATAATATAGCTTTAGGCAACAAGCAAAAGTAACTGACAGCTAAAATCATGAATAATCCTGCTATCTCAAAAGCTATTGAAAGTGAGCAAATTAATTCTGTAGTTGTCTCTACTGAAAATATCACAGTATCCCCACCACCAATTAGTTTAGATAAAAATTTAGAGCCTCATGACGTCAAATTATTGCGTCTTTTTATTGATTATGTTAAACATACTGGAGAGTTTGATTATGATATCTGGATTACTGCGGACTCTCAAGGTTTAGATGATTCTCAGCCAAAAGTATCTCAAGAAATAGACTCTACTGCCAATGGTTCAACCCCTAACGATTCAGTCGATACAGCGAGAGACAACGTTTCTCCTTTCCCTTCTCAAATCTCCCAACGAGTAGTTATTGAGCCAAGCAAAAACGAACCATATTTAACTAAGGAAAAATCTGCTGAATATTTTACAAATTTAAATAATTTTTCCCAAAGACTTGCAGAAATAAGCCCCAATATCATCATAACTTGTTTAAGCTTTAAGGCTTTATTAAATCAATGGATAGAAACACTTTGTCCTACATTTTCCCCAACCCATGCCCGAATTTTAATGGAGCAAATTAGCGAAGTTGAAAAAGAACAATTCCCTTTTTTAATCTATGATTTGAAAGCAAAGCATCAACAATTAGCTAAATATCTTGACCGTTTAGTATATTTAGGGTATCAATATCGGGATGTTTTAGAGACCATTTCTTGTCAAATTTCTCGACGTTCAATTAACAAGACTCTAGAAGATTTAAGTTACATCAAGCTGTATATAGAAAAACAAGCTCAAATCACTAAAATTCAACAAGAGATCTTTCTCGCCCCTAATCCTTCGGTTTATATGAGACGGTTAAACCATTATCTAGATATTTTACCAGAGTTAATGGGTTCTTTAGTCAATCGGTTTGAAAACCTAAGCAATCAAGAATTAAATTAGGAGTTAATTATGAGTTTCATAAGTTTTATACAAAAAAGAGGTTTATGGTTTCCTCGTTCTCTTAACCAGGCAGAATTTCAACAACTTTATCAAGCAGGAGTACGAGATTTTCGAGGCTGTAAATTTTTAGATGTGGATTTATCTCCCTATGATGTGTCAGTTTTAGATTTACGTCATAGTGATTTAACTAAAGTGAGAAATTTAGCTAATATTTTAGCTCAACTTCAGTCTGGTAAAATCAATTTAGAAGGTGTTAATTTACAAGGTATAAACCTTCGTCAAGTGGTTCTAAATTATAGTAATCTTAAAGGTGTACAATTAAGCGGAAGTGATCTACAAGGAGCTTCTTTAAAAGGGGTAAATCTTCAAGATGCTAGTTTAGAATTCGCCTGTTTAAATGGCGCAGATCTTTCCTCAGCTCGTCTGCAAAATACTAATTTAAATCATGCTTTTTTAGTAGGTGCTAACTTGTATCGTGCTCAGTTAAAAGGAGCTAATTTAGCTCAGGCAAATTTAGAGGATGCTAATTTAAGTCACAGTAATTTAAGGTTTGTTAATTTGACTTGGGCAAATTTACAGAATGCTAACTTAACTGATTGTTGTTTATCCGATACCAATTTGAGTTTTGTAGATCTTGATTGCTCTAATTTTAAAAAAGCTAAATTTGGACTAGTTAATATTCAAGGGACAAGATTTTCTGATGAGTTATATTTAGAAAAAATTCCTCAAAAAATAGATTGACAAAATTTTTATCTCCACTTCAAGATATAATATTCAAAGGCTTGGTACAGTGTAGAATACTTTCAAACTCTGGCTTAATAGCCAAAGGCAATAAAAGAAAAATGGTTAACAGGTAGCACTTATGACTATTATCGATCGCCAAGGACGTTTATTCGGTAAAATTAGCATTATCGATTTAGGTGCAGCTTTGGTAATTTTACTCGTCCTGATTGGCATATTTGTAGTTCCAGGACCGACTGGTTCTGTAGCGCAAATAGCCGCTAATCAACCGATTGAGGTAGATCTGCTGGTAAGAGGACTAGGAGTTAACAATATTGAGCAATTGTTCTCTGAATTTCAAGAGCAACCCCAAGCCAATGTAGTTATTCGTAGTCAACCCGCAGGACAGGTAGAAATTAAAGCCGCCAAAGAGTTAGAAAGAACCGTCAGTGTTCCTCAACCAGATGGAACAGTGCTCGCTTTACCTGATCCCAGACCAGAAATCGTGATCATTAGAGACTTATTAATTACGATCGCAGGGGAAGGTCAGGTTAATAACGAGGGAGCAATTTTAGGTAAACAAAAAGTCAGAATAGGTACAAGTATTGAACTAGATGGTCGTACTTATAACTTTAATGGTACAGTCATCGAAGTAAGAAGTTAACTTAAATCTAAACACATGACACTACTAATCACAGGTAAATCATTTATTCGTACTTTAGAAAAAAACGGCGCTCTAGGGGTTTATGCTCCTTTAGAGGGAGGATTTGAAGGACGTTATCAACGACGTTTACGCAGTGCAGGTTATAGAAGTATCCAGATCACCGCTAGAGGTCTTGGTGATTTGAGTGCTTATTTAACCGATGTTCATGGAGTACGTCCTGCTCACCTAGGTAAAAAAAATATCGGTCAGGAAGCAGCAGTAGGACCTATTAATTATGTACCAGGTATCGCCAGTTATCAGCTTAGTTGTCTTCCCCCTAAGTATAAAGGAATAGTGCTCTGGATTATTGAGGGTTTTGTCCTCTCTCGCGCGGAAAAACAATATCTGATTAACTTGGCTAAAAGTGAGCCTCGTTTAAAAGTAGTTGTTGAATTAGGGGGCGATCGCTATTTTCGTTTTTCTCCCCTAGCAGATGTAGCTTAAATTTTTGTGTACTTTTTTACAGATATCCCTAAGAATATTTTAGGGTTATAGGTAAGTTTTTTTTAGCCGAAGGAGAAAAAGATGGTCAAGTTTTCTTGGCAAAAGTTATTAATTCCACTGTGTTTGAGTTTGATTTTATTCCTCAACGCTTGTGCAGAAGAACCCTCTCGTTACGACCAAGTCCAAAGAGAAACTACAGGTAGAGACGCTACCCCCGCGGTTTCTAGTGAAGCTGAACAAGGTAGCACCTTTAATAAGTTTTTCCCGAAATCTGCTGATGGTTTTAGAGTAATTCCCGCTCAAGAAAAGAAAGGTTTTGCTGAGTATAAAGTCGATAAAGACGGTAAAAACGTAGCGATGTTAGCGATTAATGATACGATTAGCAATCCTTCTGCGGCGGACAAGTTTAATGCTAGCACCACTAAAATAGGTGGGTTCCCTGCTGTAGATCAAGGTGCTAACGCTACTGCTGTCTTAGTTAATGGTCGTTATCAAGTTAAGGTGTTATCTCGTGATCCTTCTTTTACCCGTGAAGATAGGGTTGAATGGTTAGAAAAATTTGACCTGAGAGGTTTAGCTAGATTACAAGCTTTCTTACTTCCTGTGGGAACACCAATAGCTATCGCACCTAGTATCCCTTCTCTAGCTTTAACCTAAACTTAAGGAGTAAATTATGAGTAAACCAGTCTTTAAAATCGTCGATGACCTCCCCACTGGAGGTTTAACCGTAATGGCCCTTAAGTCTCTAGATAAAGTTGTCCCTGGTAAATGGGATAATCTAGTAGGCTTTGATAACACTATTCGTACAGTAACAGGAGAAACCGACGAAGATTTAATTCAACAAATCGGAGAAAGAGCAGTAACCCTATTTAATGATAAGTCTCAAGGTTATCAACGCGCTCTATGGCTCTATGAAACCGTAGATAATGCTTCTGGTTTGTTAGGGAGTGCAGCTTTAGCTAATCGTATTGGACAAGATACTTTTTTAGGGTTCTTAAAACATTTATCCCCTAAACCTGAACAAGCTCAAACTATCGACCTATCGGTTAAATTAGTGACCGAGGTTGTGGCTTTTTGTCAAATCAATGGTATTCCTGGTGATAGCTTGGGTGATTTTATCGCCGCTTTGACTAGTTATAGTGGTGAATCTTTTATGCGGATGGCAGCTTTGGTTTGTTTTGACGGTGTTATCCCTTTAGGTCCTGATTTTGCTCTCAAAGGATTAAGTATGATTAAGGGGATGAAACCTTCTGATTTAGAGGGTAACCAAACCTTCAAAGGGGTAAAAGATTTAATTCCTGGCAAAAATACCTCAGAGCAACTTGGCTTTATGACCGAGAGTTTTGAAGCTACCCAAGGTTGGATGAATAATCTAGTTTCTGATAATAATATTACCCAAAAGGGCTTAGCTGACAATCTGACTAGCTTTATCGAGGTTTCTAAGGATAAATTAGACTATCTCGGCGCTTTCTTGGATATGACGGTTAAATATTATTACCATACGGGAGTACAAACTCTCGCACGCCGTCTCATCGAAAGAGCCGTAGCTGAGATTTAAAGTAGAATGGGGGCAGAGGGACTTGAACCCTCACGACCTTTTACGGTCAACGGATTTTCATTCTCCCGTAACTTTCGTTACTGTTAACAATCGTTAACCTTTGAGAATTGGACTCTCCCTTTACCCTCAGCCTTACCTGTTAGGGTAGCTCCCGTCGAGTCTCTGCACCTTCCCAAATAGCCGTTTAAAGGTTGTTTGGGCTTGGCTCAGGATTGCCATGTCTGCTTAACAGATTTAGGTTTCCCTGAGTTTGAGAGCTTACACTTGAGGGATTTCTCCATCAAGGCTCAATTCTTTTAAGTCCGTAGCGTCTACCATTCCGCCACGCCCCCTTAGAATCACAATTATTTATTAAAGCACAAATTAAAAAATTATGCAAGCACTTTAAAAAAATTAATTTCTAATACTATTGCAGTATTCAGCCAGATAGTAATAACCTAGAGTAAGGGTAATAAAAAACACATCTCAAGGGGACAATGCCATGGGGGAACTAAATACGGCTGAATTACTAGTACAATGTTTGGAAAATGAAGGAGTAGAATATGTCTTTGGACTTCCTGGAGAGGAAAATTTACATATTCTACAAGCCTTGAAGCATTCGTCAATTCAGTTTATCACAGTACGTCATGAACAAGGGGCCGCTTTTATGGCTGATGTCTATGGACGTTTGACAGGAAAAGCGGGAGTCTGTTTATCCACCCTAGGTCCTGGGGCTACTAATTTAATGACAGGAGTAGCCGACGCTAATCTAGATGGTGCTCCACTAGTAGCGATTACAGGACAGGTGGGCACAGATAGGATGCACATCGAATCTCACCAATATTTGGACTTGGTGGCAATGTTTGCTCCTGTGACCAAATGGAATAAACAAATCGTTAGACCAAGCAATACTTCTGAAATTATTCGTAAAGCATTTAAAGTGGCTCAATCGGAAAAACCAGGAGCAGTCCACATAGATTTACCAGAAAATATAGCAGCTATGCCTGTTGTTGGTCAACCCTTGAGTCAAGATAGTCGGGAAAAAACTTACGCTTCTTTCCGCAGTACTAATCAAGCAGCTGTAGCTATTTCTAAAGCTAAAAACCCTATCATCCTAGCAGGAAATGGCGCAATTCGCGCAGGAGCTTCAGAAGTGCTGACAGATTTTGCTACACAATTGAATATACCAGTGGCTAATAGTTTTATGGGTAAAGGTGCTATTCCCTATACTCATCCTTTAGCTCTGTGGACTGTAGGTTTACAACAAAGAGACCATATCAATTGTGCTTTTGAACAAAGCGATCTGATCATCGCTATTGGCTATGATTTGATCGAGTATTCACCGAAAAAATGGAATCCTCAAGGTGATATTCCGATTATTCATATCGGTATCAATCACGCTGAAATCGATAGCAGCTATATACCTCTAGTAGAAGTAGTTGGGGATATCTCTGACTCTCTCAAAGAAATTCTTAAACGTGCCGATCGCACGGGAATGAAAACACCTTTTGCCGCTAGCTTACGTCCTGAAATTCGTCAGGATTACGAACAATACGCCGAGGATACGGGTTTTCCTATTAAACCTCAAAAAATTATCTACGATTTGAGGCAAGTAATGGGACCTGAAGACGTGGTTATCTCCGATGTGGGAGCACATAAAATGTGGATGGCTCGTCATTATCACTGTGATTGTCCTAATACCTGTATCATTTCTAATGGGTTTGCTGCTATGGGTATCGCTATTCCAGGAGCGATCGCCGCTAAATTAGTACGTCCTGAACAAAAAGTAGTCGCTGTCACTGGTGATGGTGGTTTCATGATGAATTGTCAAGAGTTAGAAACCGCTTTGAGAATCGGTACTCCCTTTGTTACCCTTATTTTCAACGATAATGGCTATGGTTTAATCGGTTGGAAACAATTCACTCAATTTGGTGAGACTAATTTTATCGATTTTAGTAACCCTGATTTCGTCAAATTCGCTGAAAGTATGGGTTTAAAAGGTTATCGTGTCGAATCAGCCGAGGATTTAATCCCTACCCTCAAAATGGCTTTAGCTCAAGATGTACCCGCAGTCATCGATTGTCCCGTTGATTACGGTGAAAACATTAAACTTTCCCAAAAATCTGGGGACTTAAGCTGTCAAATCTGGGAATAATTACCTTAACTAGATAATAACCTTAATCTTCCTCTAGCTAGAGCTAGAGGAGATAGGCCTTCTGATTTATTAGAGAATAAGAGCGCTTAAAAGCAATAAAAATGCCATCAACAGAACAACTATCTCTGATCAAACAAGGGGTAAAACAATGGAATGATTGGAGAAAGAATAATTCTCTCATTCCTGTAGATTTGAGTAACGCTGATTTAAGACAACTAGATTTGGCTCAAGTCACTCTTTGGGATGCCAACCTACAAGGAGCAAATTTAGCACAAGCTAATCTGACTAAGTCTGATTTACGTGGAGCTAATCTGACTAAAGCTAATCTTTCAGGAGCTAATTTAGCAGAAGCAGATTTACGCAACGCTAACTTTACTCAAGCTAATCTCAGTCAAGCTATCCTAGAAGGAGCTAATTTAAGTGGTGCATTATTGATTCAAGCTAACCTTGAAGATAGTAATTTTAATGAAGCTATTTTAACCGCTAGTTGTCTAGACAATTGCTCGATTAATCAAGGTATATTGTTAAAAAATTTAACTTGCAATTATATTTATTTTGCTCCTAATAAACTCAATCGATTCCCTGAAACTGGAAATTTAGAACCAGGAGAATTAGTTAATATTCTGCAAAAAGATTTTATTTCTGTAACAACTGAACCAACAGGGATTGAGTCAAAATCTTTAGAGGTTTTTGACCAGTTATCAGAGTTAAATTATCAAGAAGTTAAACAAGATAATACTATTCTTGAAAAAACCGCTATTACTATAGCTGAGTTAATTGAAAAAGTCTCGGTTGATTTACCTGAATCTCCGACTCGTCACGTGAAAGTAGCCACAAAAGTAATTAGCTTATTGCAAGGTAATCAAGAGTTTTTAAGTAAATTCCATCAACTCAAAGTAGAGGATAAACTAGATGAATTAGAGGTATTAATACCTAATCCTGCGGTTAAATTTATTATTATTGGCTTGAAAAAATAATCTTTGTTAAGATTTATTTGATAATTATTTAGTTTCGTAAATATTAATCGTAAATAACTCGGTTGTTTGACAAAATAAAAAACAGATAACAACAGGGAGAAATGATTCATGAAATTAGCTTACTGGATGTATGCAGGTCCTGCACACATTGGTACTCTACGTATCGCTAGTTCTTTTCAAAATGTACACGCGATTATGCACGCTCCCCTAGGAGATGATTACTTTAACGTTATGCGCTCAATGTTAGAGCGAGAAAAAGATTTTACCCCCGTAACAGCTAGTATAGTAGATCGCAACGTCCTCGCCCGTGGTTCTCAAGAAAGAGTAGTAGATAATATTGTCCGTAAAGATGGTGAAGAGCATCCAGATTTAATCCTCTTGACTCCTACCTGCACATCTAGTATCCTGCAAGAGGATTTAGCTAATTTTGTTGAACGCGCTCAAATCGACGCTAAAGGTGATGTGATGCTCGCTGATGTCAATCACTACCGTTTTAATGAGTTACAAGCTGCCGATCGCACTTTAGCGCAAATTGTTAAATTTTATGTAGAAAAAGCCCAGAAAAAAGGTGAACTCCCCACGGAGAAGACAGCTAAACCCTCTGTAAATATTATTGGTTTAACTACCCTAGGTTTTCATAATCAGCACGATTGTACCGAGTTAAAACGCCTCATGGCTGATTTAGGTATCGAAGTTAACGCGATTATTCCTCAAGGAGCAAAGGTTAATAATCTGAAAAACTTAGTTAAAGCTTGGTTTAATTTAGTTCCCTATCGGGAAATTGGTTTAGGTACAGCTAATTATCTCTTTGAACAGCATAACATGCCTTTTGTAGATATTAGCCCCATGGGAGTAATAGAAACCGCGCGCTGTATCAGACAAATCCAAAAGGTTTTAAACGCACAGGGAGCAGAGGTAAATTATGAGTCTTATCTAGAAGAACAAACTTTACACCTCTCGGGTGCGGTTTGGTTTTCTCGCTCCATTGACTGTCAAAATCTCACGGGTAAAAAAGCCGTTGTCTTTGGGGATAATACCCACGCTGCAGCGATGACTAAGATTCTAGCTAAAGAAATGGGCATTCACGTAGTATTAGCGGGAACTTATTGTAAATACGATGGGGATTGGTTTAGAGCACAAGTAGAGGATTATTGCGATCGCGTCTTAATTAGTGATGACAATGGGGAAATCGGTGATCAAATTGCACAACTTGAACCCGCGGCGATTTTTGGTACACAGATGGAGCGTCACGTAGGGAAACGCTTAAATATTCCCTGTGGAGTAATTGCCGCACCTATTCATATCCAAAACTTTACTCTAGGTTATAAACCCTTTTTGGGTTATGAAGGCACAAATCAAATCGCTGATTTAGTTTATAATTCCTTTACCTTGGGGATGGAGGATCATCTCTTAGAAATCTTTGGGGGACATGATACTAAAGAAGTCATTCATAAAGGTATCTCAGCAGATTCTGATTTAACCTGGAGTAAAGAAGCGCAAGCAGAATTAAACAAAGTCCCAGGTTTTGTCAGAGGTAAAGTTAAACGCAATACCGAAAAATTTGCCCGCGATCGCTCCTTAACTGAGATTACCCTAGAAGTAATGTACGCAGCTAAAGAAGCGATTGGCGCGTGAACTTAGATCTCCCGTATTTGTAGTGATAAGTTTTACTTATTGGTTAGAGGGATTGTAGGGGCGCTTTTCATCAGCGCCCTAGAGAACAAAAATGTAACTTTTTATACTATTTGCCCAGAATGCCGCTCATAGCCCTAATAGATTGCTATAGGGCGATCGCCAATTATTGATTGAGGATAACATTATGTCGATAATATGGTCAATCAGAGAAAGAAAAGATAAAATCAAACTATAATAATGCCAACCGAATCACAACTACTAAAATGTTTAATTCTCTGCCAAATTCTCTCCAATTGTTATCAACTCATTCAATTAATACGGTTTGATGAGACAAGGAAAGAAGTATTTATTATTGCTGGAGAATTAGGAACAATTGAAATTACTATTTTTGAACAAGGACAATGGAGATATGATGTCACCGAAGCCTAACTTTAAAGCTATGAGTCTTCACGAACTCAAAAAATACGTCTTATCCCACAGAGAGGATCAAGAAGCATGGGAAGAATTTACTAACCGAGAACGACCTAATGCTGTTTATTTTGACACAGATATTCCTTTAGCAACACAAAAACAAAGACTACAAGAACTTATTGAAAGCGACAATTTATAGAACCTGTAGGGTGCTTTTCTTGAAACTATAGGGTTTTAGGTTTTAGTAAGTATTCATCCGAACTTGATATCACCCATCAACCCATAACCTTGCTTTACGAAACATATATCGGAACTTCCCTTTTGACAAAAATAGAAATCTATGCTGTGTCTGAGTTTTAAGGG
>RECR01000080.1 GCA_007693955.1 Gloeocapsa sp. DLM2.Bin57 | reverse complement strand
CGTCACCACTTCTGAATTAGTTGAAGATGGGTTACAGGAAGATGGGTTACAGGTTGACAATATGCCCGCTTCTGTTGATGTGAACAAAGTAAACACAAGCGACTCTAAAGAAACGAAAGCAACCCAACAGGAGCTACAGAAGCTTTATATTGATTGGGTTCGCTATCGAGGGGAGGTTTACATCGTCGCTGGTACTGATGGACAAAAGTTGTTGTTAAGAAAATCTGGCAGTCCTAAGATTCTTCATAAAGTTCACCGCTCTCAAGTGGAGGTGGGGCTTGAGTAAGCTTCCAAAAAAAATAACTAAATCTTGCTAAACCTCTCTAATTTTTTGGCTATACTAGATAAATAAATAGGTTTGACATGAAAAAATTATCAATATCGGAAGCAGCTAAATTAAAAGGTGTTAGCATTTCCACTCTCAGGAGGTGGGAAGCTGAAGGGAAAATCATAGCAGAACGAACAGCCAATGGGCATCGTCGTTATGATTTATCCCAATTAATGGGAGTAAAACGTGAGTTGTCTTTTACCGTAGGCTATGCACGTGTTTCAACCCCTGACCAAAAAGAAGACTTATTAAGACAAGTAGAAGTACTAGAGTTATTCTGTGCTTCTAATGGTTGGCAGGTAGAAATAATTAAAGATTTGGGAAGTGGTTTAAACTACTCCAAAAAAGGTTTAAAGCGTTTAATTAATTTAATCACAGACGGAAAAGTTGAGCGATTAATTATTACTCATAAAGATAGACTGTTGCGGTTTGGGAGTGAATTGATTTTCTCGTTATGTGAAATTTTTGGAACTGAAGTAGTCATTATTAATCGAACTGAAGATAGCTCATTTGAGGAAGATTTAGCTCAAGATGTTCTTGAAATAATAACCGTTTTTTCTGCCAGACTGTATGGTTCAAGAAGCCATAAAAATAGAAAGCTAGTAGAGGAATTAAAAGATGTCGCTAGTCGGATTTAAAACAAGTTTAAGACTTAATAATCAACAGGCTACTTTAGCAGCTAAACACGCAGGAGTTGCAAGACACGCATATAATTGGGGTTTAGCCACTTGTCTTCAGGCACTAGAAAATAAGACAAAACTCCCATCATCTGTTGACTTACATAAAAAGCTAGTAGCTGAAGTTAAGTCAGTTTATGCCTGGTACTACGAGGTAAGCAAGTGTGCTCCTCAACAAGCGCTAAGAAACTTATCTCAAGCTTTTATGAACTGGTGGAAACACAAGCATTGTAAAAAGCCAATCTTCAAGAAAAAAGGGAAAAGAGATAGCTTTTATTTAGAGGGAAATATCAGGATATCTGGGAACAAGATTAAAATACCTATTTTTGGTTGGGTCACTTGTGACGAGATTCTCCCTACAGTTATTCCTAAAAATGTAACTATTAGTAAGCGAGCTAATAAATGGTTTATTTCTTTTAAATACGAATTGGGAGATAAACTGACAGTCAAAAAATCAGAAAGAGTGGGAGTTGATGTTGGAATAAATGCGTTAGCAACTTGTTCTGACGGTACAGTCTATCCCAATCCCAAAGCTTATAGAAAAGCCAAGAAAAAAATAGCTAGATTGCAGAGGAAAGTTAGCCGAAAAGTTAAAGGTTCAAACAATAGAAAAAAAGCTATTGCTAAGTTAGCGATCGCCCACAAAAGAGTATCCGACATCAGAAAAGATAATCTCCATAAAATAACTACTTCCCTGGCTAAAAACCACAGCCAGGTAGTAATTGAGGACTTGAATGTATCTGGAATGTTGAAAAATCATAAACTAGCAAGTGCAATAGCTGATTGTGGATTCTTTGAATTTAAGCGACAATTAGAGTATAAGTGTAACTGGTATGGGAGTGAATTAATTGTTGTAGATAGATTTTACCCATCTAGCCAACTTTGCTCTAATTGTGGGAACAGGCAAAAAATGCCTTTAAAAGAACGTGTTTACAGATGTGCCTGTTGCAAGACAAGTCTGGATAGAGACTTGAACGCTAGTATCAATTTTAAAAATTACGCAAGTACCCCAAGCTCTGGGGAAACTTTTAAAAAAGCCTGTGGAGAAGTAAAATCACTTGACAACATTGTTGTTGAGACTTCGCTGAAGCAGGAAGTAAGCGTCAAACCTATACAGCTAAGTCTTTTTGACTTGCTTGAGTAGGTTTGAGTAGGTCTTATGGAGCGGAGCGCACATGAGAATCTAACGTAACAATGAAAATATTGAGTGAAACGAGGAAAAAAATGACAACAACCGAATCAAAAACCCAATGGCAGTATCTAGAGAAACGCCCCCATCTGTGGCGAGAGCAGCTTTATCTCAAAGGGAGGAAGCTAAAAGCCTTTACCGTCTGGATGAACATGATTGTTAACGAAATGACCCCATCTGAAGCCGCAGACAATTGGGATCTGCCCTTAGCAGCCGTCAGGGAGGTCATCGAATACTGTGAAACCCATCAGGAGCTATTAAGGCGAGAAGCCCAAGAAGAACGCCGCCGACTGGAGGAGAAAGGAATTAACCTTGAGCCTAAGACTACTCATTGATGAAGACACCCAAGCCAAACTGTTAGTGATTCTCCTCAAAAGAGCCGGTCACGATGTCGTCACCGTCAACGACATAGATTTCATGGGCAGGATAGATCCCCTAGTTCTTGATTTTGCCAGGAAGGATAATCGAGTTTTGCTGACCCAAAACTGCGATGATTACGAGGCTTTACATGAGATTAACCCAAACCATCCAGGAATCTTAGCCGTCTACAACGACGATAACCCCTCGAAGAACATGAGCTTTAAAGCGATTGTCAGGGCGATCTCCAACCTGGATGCGGCTTCGATTCCTCTGCCCGGTCAGTTTATCCCCCTGAACGCCTGGAACTATTAAGGGGTTTGGGGTTCTCCACTTCGTTATACCTAGACGAGAACGAGCTAACCATTGCGCCGAATAATTACCTAAATGATTGATAATTAATTGCGAGAATAAATTTATGAACAATCAAAATTATGATAATAAGCTTTCAAAAATCAAAGCTATTATATACAACTCAAGAAAAAATTTTAATCCAACCTGTTTTAAGAAAAACATTAAATAAAAAACGCTCATCCTAAAACAATTGATAATTTTATTAAGTTATTTTTAGATACTTGGGTAACTGAAAAAGAAAGAATGACAAATCTTGAAGAAGTTAATTTATTTGTCAATTAGATTTCTAATATGTGGGTTTGCAGATAAAGTTAAAATCTGAGAACGAAATTACAGGCTTTTTTGACTCCTTAATTCGCGCTCCTTCATACTCTTGGTCTTCTTTAATCTTTTGACTTTTAATGGTATCGGGGTTAAATTCTAATCCATCGTCAGGAACAATAGTCTGACAAATAGCAGAGAAAACTTGTTCTAGATAAGACAATGTGTTATCTCCTTGCCCGAGTAAATCTAAATCTCTTGTAGGGCGATGTGGTTGGTCACTCCAGACCGAAAAAAGTAAAGCACCTTTGAGAATAAATTGCTCCTGGTATAAAGACTGGCTTATGCGGTATAAAAATCGTTCTAGGGCATAGCGCGTCAAAATAACTTGAAAATCTTCTCGGGCTGAAGTAGATTGGTTTTTAAGACGAGTGCGAACCGATGCGGCGATATTAGGAGATTGGTTCATATTAATGTTAGTGATTCAAGGTAGGGGCGCATCACATTAGTTACTCGACAGATTTTAGCGTAGTGCCAAAGTTCATCCATTGTACAGCGACGCTCTCGCCAACAATCTCGAAGTGCTTCTAGTGCCACATCATGACCAATCTTGTTACGATATTTAAAACAGTCTGCTACTGTTTTGGGAACGTTAAATATTGGAACAGGAATATTAGCAATCAGATGTGTTTCTATCCCGGAGGTTCTGGTTTTTTCCGACATATATACAATACGCAAAGGAATCAGGTCATCTTTGGGGGGACGTGCATCCTGAGCAATTGCCTGCCAAACTTCAAACGGATTTTGGGTGGTCAAGTTATGAAATCTCAGAGCTGAAAGTAAGCAGATAATGCCATGAGGAACACGTATACTAGCTTCAATTAAACTTTGATTTTCTGTTAAATCTCTGTCTGGGAGAGTGTAAATGCCACGTCCTGAGCGCACTATTTGCCCCTGATTTGACAAAAGTCGCAAATATTCCTGATGAATGCCCATTTCTCTAAGGTCTTTTGAGCGGACAATTCCATCCTTGACCAGAATAGACATAACTTGAGCCGTTTTTGAGGGGTTCATTATCAAATTTGACAAACTGTTAGTACTTATTATAAACCAGCTTTTTGTCAAGAATCTAGTTTGATTTCGGATTTTTGAGCGAAATATAGGATAATAAATTGTTAGAATTGCACTCGTAAAAACTTAATTCTGACCCTATATCTAGAGTCGCCACTTATTAAAAATTAAATAAATTGGATTTAGTAACAATTCGGGTCTTAAAAGCATCGCCTCTAAACCAGTTCTTAGCTGTTCAAGTAAGTGTAAATACCCAGTCAAGGGGTCAAATATTTCCTGTGACACCCCCTCCTCTAATGTATGTATACTCTCCTTTTCAGGGGGGTCTGGAGCTTTTTTATCCCCCTCATTTGGTTGCTGTTTAAACAAACGTTGTTGTTCGCGATAGGCAAGTACCTCCAAGGCAAAATGAAAATGGTCGGCATCGAGACTGTATAAACGAATCTGTTGGCCATTTTTTCTAGTTCGTCTATTACGTAGTTTCAACCCCAATTGGTCTAGTAGTAAACTTAAGAGCCAAACAGGAGGACAATTGTAGGGAATAGTTAAATTGAGAATCGATTTTATCTGGGCAGAACAAGCAACGGCGATATCTCGTATCTTGATTAAATCTGGGTCGGTTTTAGTAACCTCTTCCCCTGCTAGTAACCTCGCCAGAATCTGCGGTATTCCCAAGCGATAACGAGCTAACCATTGCGCCGAATAATTACCCCAATCCATGGACAAGGGAAACAACTCGCGCTCTGTCAAATCTCGTTGACTCACAACATCAGGCGGTCGCGGATAGGTTTTACCAGAGTTGGTCTCAATGATGATTCCCTCATTGGGAGAAAGAACTGCTTCTAGAGCTAAAAGTTTATGATAGAAACGTCCCTGGTCATCCTTTTCAACTAACTCTTCGGTGACCTGCATCCCATAAGCAGTAGCAATTCGGTATTTTTCACACTCATAGACTTCTTCAGGAGAAAGGAAATCTTTGGTTTGTTGACTACGGTATTGCTGGAAGTCGATAGATTTGGCATTGGCAATAGCTGCCCTAGTTTCCGCGTCGAGTCTCTTGGCTGCTTCTTTCATCCGTTGTTGATTATCTGGAGAATTATCCTCTATAACCATATCGATGGTATGTCCCATTTCTAGAAGAAGATACTTTAAATCAAATCTTAAATTATTGAGGGATTGATTTCTTTGTGCTAGTTGACGGCAATAAGCCTCTAAAGCCCAATCTTTCTCAGCACCACGGATACCAGTTTCTTTATCTAGACGAATCAAAAAGGCGGTCATTTGGTTACTATCTAGAATGGATTGTTTGATTTTCTTGGGGTTAGTTTCCTGATAGCCATTTAGAGGACGAGGGGCGACCCAGATGTGCATGGGGATGAGATATCGAATGCGGTGTAGGGCTTGGGCGCATTCGGTGGCCATTTGGGTAGCGCCGTGAAAAACGCCAAAAACTACATCGAAGTGATAGTCAGGAATATCGACTCCGGTGCTAAGGCTAGGAGAAGCCAGCAGGGCATCAACATTTTTAACCTGGTTAGAGATATCTTCGATAAAGGCGATATTTTCTTCGCTGCCACTGTTTTCGGCATGAATAGACCAGATTCTTAAATCGTCAACATGTAAAGGGTCGGAGTTCACAAATTTGACTTTCATCGCTTTTTCTAGTTTTTTGATAAAGCGCTTGGAATCGGAAGCCACCATGATTTTTAGTCCGGCTAAAAGGGCGGCAAAAATTTGGGCAACGAGTTGGCTACTGTCATTGCCTGTATACCAGAAAATATTCCGACCACCGTTAGAATAGGTATTTTCGATAATTAGTGGTTCTTCATTTTCTGGGCGCATGGCTTTGAAGAAGTCAATAGTAATTTCGTCGAGGTGGGCATCGGCGAGGACAACGAGTTTGGCTTTATTGACGAGGTATTCTAAAACTTCTAGGATTTCGGCGCGATATTCTTTACAGGTTTTACTGTGTAGAAGATGAACGAGGTATTGACAGGCTTCGTCGATGAAAAGGCAGTCATAGGGGTTTTGGATATAGGTGAGTTTATGAAGACTATCGACGGTGATGGAAAGGGCGGAGGCTTTGACTAAGTCTGCCGCTTTCAGGGCGGAATACATTTCGGTTTTGAGTCTTTTAGAGAGATTTCTCAGGAGATTAACGCGATGACCGTTATTGAGGAAGCGCTTATGGGGATTTTGTTCTCGCCAACGTTCCATGAGGTCGGTTTTACCCGTGCCCATGGAACTTTTTATGGCAACAAGTCCCGATTCTGGGAGGGAAATGGTATCGGAGATATAGGGGACATTGAGTTGAATCTGGGGTTGATATTTACCCAAAGAGAAACGAGAGGCAAAAAAGCGTTGTTGGTATTCTTCTATAGTGAGGGCATTTGCGATTATCTCCTCTAAAAGCTCTTCGGCTTTTTCACCGTGGGTGGCAATGAAGTCGTCAACGCCTTTTTCAGGTCCTGGAAGAAGGGCGATTTTACAAGAACAGCCGGCTTCTCTAATTACTTTGGCGGTGCGCCAAGTAGCTTGATAGAGGGCGTATTGGGTTTTGGGTTTGGTTTCGTAGTCAAAAAGAATGATGAATTCCCGTGCGGGTTGAGCCTGGGGCATCAAGTCAGGGTGGAGGCGTTCGTCAATACCTTTTTTTCCGACACGTCCATTCCAAATGCCAGGGAGGGCGATGGCGGCAAATCCTAGGGTGAGTAGGCTACCTGCTTTTTTTTCGCCTTCGGTGAGGATATTGGGGATTTGGGGGTGTTGTTGCACCCACTGCCAAAAGTTAATCGGGTTAGATAGTTTTTCAGAAAGGGAGTGAGAGCGACTAAGACCGTAGCGTTGGGCTACTTTATCCCAGAGGTGAGTGGGAGTATTGAAGTAGGTGACGCGATTGGGTACTTTAGGGGGCGATTCGTATTTAACTGGTTTGTTTTTTAAAGCATTAGACCTAGGAGCATTAGGCTTAAAGCGCCCCCATTCCATTGGTTGCCAGTTGTTGTGGGGGTCAACTCCGGAGCACCACCAGCCGCCTTCTGATAGGTGGGAGTATTGTCTGAGCCATCTGTCTCTGAGGCGACCATCGTTGCGGCGCTCTGTGTTGTCGAGGCCGTAGAGGAGATGCTCAAAGGCGGCGGATTCGTCGAGAGAAATGACATTTTGGTTGATTAGTTCAGTGTCTACACAACTAGAGAGCCATTCAAGGAGGTTTTGATGGTTAATCCGGTTGTGTTTCTGTCTTTGAGAATTTTCGACCTGGTTTTGTTCAAAATTGATGTAATTTATCGCCATTGTCCTACTTCATAATTTGGTTAGTAGGATCTAGCTATATTTTCAAGTCCACCCTCAATTCCTTACTCACTTCAGAACAGAAAGACATAATTTCATCCCTTGGCAAATTGTTCAACGGGATGAGTATTGAGATATTGATTTACAAATTTTGTCTATTTTCTGCTATCATCGAAGTAATGAAAAAGAAATTTTTGCTTTTTTGGTGAAAGTCTAAGGACTCCACCTTGAGGGTGGACTAAAAGTCTTTCTAGCTAAATCCATGTGAGAGAGCGTCGTTTAACTGGGGAAATCAGTTGCGATGCTTTTTTGCATATTAGCCTTGAATGCTTTGGTCACCTTAATTTAATTCTACAGCTATTGTAACTCGATGGGATCTGAAATTAATCATGATTGTGGTTGCTCTGATTCTAGTCTTACTTTTTCGTCGTGTTTGAGTTTAGCTATAAGTCTAAAGGCTCTATTCTCTTCAATAAAGTAAATGTCTTTGAAATAGAGATGAAGTCTTTTGCCTAGATCTATCATTGGGGAATCTGGATGAACAAATATCTCAACCGGATGAGTGAAAATTATCATGTTGATGACCTTACCTGCCATTAAATCGGGTTGATGTTCAACGAGATGTTCTACTACCTTCAAGTGAGTTTCTACAGGATTACTATGAAAAGCCCGTTTGGGTCCTCTTGGTTTACGGTACATAATTGTTTTTTGAATGGAGTCGTAAAAAACCTTGACAGGACGACCATCTGTTTCATCGAAGGTTATTACAGACAGGGCAAACACCAGACCGTAATCAGCTTTAATAAGAATATCTAAATTTCCTACTCCTTCTACAGTTAAACGAGGTTCTCTGATTCTGTAGGTGATTTCTTCTCCTGAATCACCTAATTTATGTCTGAGGAATTCAAAAATTCTCCATTCAGTACGTTCAACGCGCTTTCTTTGTCTTTTACATTCGGAGAAAAAAGACATTTCTTCAAAAACTTTTCTAATTAAAGGAAGCATGAATAAGCTAAAAGCTAGACCAAAGGGAGTACTAACAATTATTCCGCCATAAATCATGGCAAATAAACAGACTGCCGTCTCAGCATGGCGACTATCCATCATATCCATGACCTTTTTAGTTAATGGGTCTAAATCTTCTGATTGGATTTTTACGCCATTAATTACAGCTGATTCTAGGTCTTCTCCTTCCTCTTTTCCAGGTTCAGGGGTTAGGGGTAAGAGTTCTTCTTTGACTGAAGTTGGGGCATTTTTTGAATTAGAACTAGTTGCTTTTTTGTTTCTCTTATTCTTTTTCTTATGGCGGGATTGGGATTGATTCGTAGAAGGGGCAGGGGAACTGGCGTTTTGTTCAGTAGTGGTGTGCCCAATGGGGTTCTGCGGTTTTTTAATTTTGTTCGCTCCTGGTGCGGGGGGAGATTGTGCGGGAGGTTTCGGGTCGACAGGGGGGTTAATCCCTTCCTTATCTAGTTGTTGTTTTTCCGTTGGGGGGTTAGGGTGAGGAGATTTTTTAACAAATCTATGAATTTCCATGTTGAATACGACTCATGTTAGGTTTCTAACTTTTGAATGGCTTTTTTAACCTCAATTAAAAGAGGGGGTAAATCTTGAGTAATCACCTGCCAGACAATCTCTAAATCTACATCAAAATAAGCATGAATAATACGGTTTCTCATGCCTATAATTTGTCGCCAAGGGATTTGGTCATATTTAGCTTGGTTAGATTCAGAAACGTTATTGGCCGCTTCTCCTATGATTTCAATTAGCCTAACCAGAGCCAATGATAGCATTCTATCATTATCCAAATCTTCTCTGGTACGATTCTTGACAAAAGATAAGGCTTCAGATGCGGCATCTCTAATATGTCTTAAGCGGGTTAGATCATCAATTTTGCTCATAAATAACCAGAGCTTTCTTCATCACTTCTTCTCGAAAATAACGGCTTAAATCGGCAGGAGTTCTTAAATCAATTTGCCGATTGATTATCTCTGATAATTCATCTTCCATTGTAATGATAGCCAATCCTGGGGTTTTTCCTGGTTCAAATTCTACCAAGACATCTACATCACTTTGGTGAGTAAAATCCTCTCTCAAGACTGAACCAAATAAAGATAATTTACGGATCTGATAATGTTGACAAAATCGCTGAATTTGGTCGAGGTTTAAACGAATAGGTAGGGTTTGGGGAATCATGGTCAAAATTAGGGAATTTTTCAAGGGTAAAACGGGGATTTCAAGCTAAATAATCGACTTTTTTCAATTCTTCGCTCTTTTTGCTTTGAACATAGAACGAGAAGAGAATCCACAGCTTTATCCTAGCCTAGATGCTTTGACACTCCCCACCAAAATTAGCAAGCTGCTGGCTATGAATCGCCTTGGCCATTCTCTCGGTAATCAGCACGCAGTTCCCTCACTTGGCCAATTCTTTTAAAGCATTACGATAACGGCGGGTAACTTCAGAAGCCGCTTCCATGACTTGTTCAAATTCAGGATCGTAAGCGGTTAACTGTATCCCGTCGGGGGTTTCAGTCAGATAGAGGGTGTCTCCTTCACTAACTTGTAACTTATCAAGGATTTCTTTGGGAAAAGTCGTTCCGATGGAATTTCCAATTTTCCTGAGTTTTAATTTCATGATTTTTTTTGTTCCTTAGGAGTAATTACTATTGTAACTACAAAGTTAACCCATTTTTTTGGTAAAGTTAAAAGGTATTGAGAAGTGCCCTATTAGAGAGTAAGATGTCTGAATTAATCCATGACTTTAAGCCACCGGAGTTGAAGTTAATTTCACCTCTGCCTTTAACTCTCCATCCGGCTCTAGTCTATCTCGACTCTTTAGGAAAGGGTTCTCAGTTAACTATGGCTAATTCTCTTAATACGATCGCTTCTCTTTTAACTGAAGGTGAGTGTGACCTAGTCACTTTGGATTGGTCAAAATTACGTTATCGTCATACTTCTATTGTTCGCTCGGTTTTGGGTACTAGATATTCCCCGACTACAGCTAATAAGATGTTGTCGGGTTTGAGACGGGTTTTGCAAGAGGCTTTTAAGTTAGATTTGATTGACCAAGCTGATTATGTGGCTGCGGTGGATTTAGCGGATTTTCCCACGAATGGTAAGTTGCGAGGGCGGGCTTTAACTAGTGCTGAAATCTACGCTTTGATGTCTAGTTGTAGTGGGGAGCGAACTATTGATGTTAGGGATAGAGCTATTATTGCTATTTTACGAGGTGCGGGTTTACGTCGGGCGGAGTTGGTTAATTTGAATCTGGCTGATTATCTAGCTGAAAAATTGAGATTGGAGATTAGAAACGCTAAGGGTGGTAAAGATAGAATGGTTTATCTTCCTGAAATGGCGATATCTTTAGTTAATCAATGGTTGGAGAAAAGAGGCTATGAAAGTGGACCGCTAATTTATGGGGTTAGTCGCGGGGGGAAGATTATTAGAAGAAGGTTGTCTACGGATGGGGTGTTGAAAATAGTTAGAGCCAGAGCTAGTAAAGCGGGAATAACTTCTTTTTCTCCTCATGATTTTCGGCGGACTTTTTGTAGTGATTTACTAGATGCAGGTGTAGATATTGTTACGGTACAACGCCTTGCTGGTCACGCTTCTCCGATGACGACGGCCAAATATGACCGCCGTGGTGAAGAAACTAAGTTGAAAGCGGTGCAAAATTTGGGTTTTTGAGTGAAATGCTGTTTGGTGAGGCGTGAGGGTTTGAGCGTTTGAGCGTTTGTCTATAGTAAGCGTCTACTGTCCACTGTACTGTATGGTGTACAATGAGAGGAAACACTAGACACTTTGAAAATGAACAACAACAATACTGAAGTAACTAACTTTCCAGTTAAAGATTTACCTAGTCGTTATAGCCTGGGTAGAGCGGCAGTTTATAACCGTTTAGAGAAACTCAATATTAAGCCTTATTCCATTAGTAATAAAGCCTTTGTTACTACGGAAGAGTTGGCGAGACTCGACGCATTGGATGCCTTTTTAAAAGAAGGTAAAACCATGAATGAGTTTCTTGAATCACAAGGTTTAATGTCTACTGACACCTCGATAGACAATAGAGTGGACAGTCCAGTAGACATAGAGAAAAGTCCAGAAAATAAAGATATTATTCCTACACTAGACAATAGACACTATTCACTAGACACATCTACTGACACTTTTAGTCTGGCTGAGGTTAAAGAGCTAGTTTATGATTTAATAAAAAATATTCAAGCTGATAAAAAAAGCAGCATAGATGATTTGAGAAATCTTCAAGAAATTGCTGATAATAACTGGCAGTTACCAACGAAAAGAATGGCAGAAATTGTTGGCTGTTCTCCTGCAACTTTAAGTAAGCATTCTGAGTATCATTATTGCGGTTTTGTGATTATTAAAACTACCAAACAGGGGAGAGGATTCCTTTGGCGTGTTGGTCATGAGGATAAATTTTAAACATTACATTAATACTGTACACTGGACACCACACTAGACGTCTAGTGGTTCTTAAAATCAAATGGGGGTGAATAGTTGCGAAAATGCGTGGAAAATCGTGTCTTGTTGCGAATGAGTATTGAGAGGAAAGTAAATGGCTGTTTTGGTCAAAATGAAATGAATAAAGAGGAAAATGAACTTTTTCGGAGTTAGAGGATGTACGAAAAGTGTACAATGTCATTAATACATACAAATAAATAGTGGATATCAGAAGAATTAGAGAGTTAGTTATTATCGCTATGTTTGCTGATGATGAGTTGATGGAAACACTCGTACTTAAAGGTGGAAATGCTCTAGATATTGCTCATAATATGAATTTAAGAGCATCGATAGATGTTGATTTTTCTATGTCTGGAGATTTTGAGGATCTCGAACTTATCCGCTTAAAAATCGAGCGCTCACTATCGGAACGATTTGATTCTGACGGCTATCAGGTTTTTGATTATAAGTTTCAACGGAAACCTCGACAAACCAAAGAAGAGACTCCTTTTTTCTGGGGGGGTTATGAAGTAGAATTCAAAATTATCGAACAGGATAAATATTCTCGTTTTCAGCTTGATATTGCCAATCTTCGTCGAAATGCTACAACTATCGGCTCTCAACAACAAAGAACTTTTAAAATTGATATTAGTAAATACGAATACTGTGACCTAAAAGAAGAAATCGAGTTAGATGATTTCATTATTTACGTTTATACTCTTCCCATGATTGTTATTGAAAAACTGCGAGCTTTATGTCAACAATTGCCTGAATATCCTCTCAGAGGAAAAGGAAGAGCCCGAGCAAGAGATGTATTTGATATTTACTCAATTATCACTGAAAAATTTGTGGATATTACTAGTACCGAAAATCTCGAATTATTTAAACCTATTTTTTTGGCAAAAGAAGTTCCCTTAAATTTGCTTTCTCTTATTAAAGAGCAGCGCGAGTTCCATCGTCCTGATTGGTCAGCAGTTGAACAATCTGTTTCAACACCCTTAGAATCTTTTGATTTCTACTACGATTTCCTAGAAGAATTGATTGATAAATTAAAATCCTTGGGGATAAAATAATCTCCAAGTTTTATCATATTCTTTCTCTTTCATTCCATAAGTTAAATAAAAATCGAATTCTAATCCCAGCTTTAGCAAACGACTGTAATGTTTTTCTTGCCAACCTGCACGTTCCATATAAAAACCAATAGCTTGATGATAGGGATAAAGATATTGTAACTTTTTAAGAGTTGCTATTAAAACATTGGTTGAAGCTTTTCCCTTTGCTTCTTTGTAAGCTTCTAATACCTGATAGACTCCTCCTGCATATTCTGGACGAACTACAACATCTATTAGAGTTCTCTCCAACTTAGTTACACGTATACCATCTAACGTTCCTACTTCGAGTTCATTAGTTTGTTTACCATTTACGATGGTAATCTTTGTTCCCTCGTATTCATAAATCATTCGAGATCTTCGTTGTTTGGCATTAGCAAAAGCTCGGTCTAATCCATCTTGGGTTAAAGATGATTTTAATAATGGTTCTTTTTTAGATTGCTCTTGATTTACAAAAACGGTTTTGGGTATTTGGTCATTTAAACCGTGGAGAAAAACGGCAGTGCCATGAGACAAATAAGACCTAGGGCGTAGTGATAGTGCGACCTCAAATATCGATGGTTGCCCCCATATATATCTAATTTCCTCTTTCCCATAGTTGGGACAAGTAATGATTTCTTTCTTGACTCCTTCAAGGTCTAGAAAAGATTCTTGAAAAGTTGAGAAGTTAAGAGATTGTGGTAATAGTTTTTTTTCCTTTAACTGAGAGAGATACTGCTGAAGACCCCTCACAGTCAAGACAAAAGGTGGAGTTTCCTGAAGTATCTTAGTTAGTTTTAGATCCAAATCTTGTCTTTCCATAGTTTTTTATTAATATATTTTAAGTTATAAGGTATATATACCTTATAACTTAAGTCTATTTAAATCTAGGCTATTATGGTATATATACCATAATAGCCTAGAGTAAGGATACTGTAGTTAGAAAAGATTCAGAGAAGTTAGTAGCGATTAACATCAAAATACCTAAAACAAAAAAAGACTGGTTAACTCATAAAGCAGTTCAGGTTAGGGATAATAATGATCAACCCGTACCCCCAGGAGAGCGAGTATATCCACTAGGAGTTACGCATTGACAAATGCGTCAAAGTATGTAAGGAATTAATTAACTAGGGCGATGTCGCAGACATCCGTTACGCGGTGCGCTAACAAAAAAAAGACTCTTAATATTGAAAAACCCTATAGTAATCCCAAGTTATCAGAATTTATTGGTTATTATTGGTCAGGAAAAGAGCATCGTATAATCAAAGGGATTAATTTAATAAGTTTATATTATACAGATACAAATGGCACTTCTTTACCCATAAATTATCGGATTTACAATAAAAAAGATAATAAAACTAAAAACGATTATTTTAGAGAAATGGTTGATGAAGTAATGGAGTGATTAATAAAAATCGTAACCCTGTAGAAACTTTAAAAAAACATGGAATTATTCTTTATATGGGTACAGATAGTCAGATAAAAATAATTGATGCAGCTTGCGGACTTGCAACTTGGAAACCTTTTGAGATGATTTATTACGCTGGAGAACAACGAGATGATTTAAATACATTAATTACCAATACTTTTAATCCTATTATCGAAGCAATTATAAATTTTCGCATTGAAAAAAAACGAGCTAATATTTATCCTTGTTTAACCTTACTTTGTTTGGTATATAATCAATCAACAGGAGCAGTTTGTGAATTTCGTAGTCATTATACAGCAGAATCAGGTAGTCAATTAATTATCCCAGGATTCATAAGCAAAAAGCCACCTGCTGGGCGAATGCGAATGCCTATGGATATTCTAGGTAAACCACAAAATATTCCGACAATTAAAGGCTTTTGTTAAATTTTTAAATTTAAACCTATTAGGGGTAAAAGTAGCGAGGCTGTCACAAATACTACTTTTAAATGTATTATAAAGCTTTGTATTAAGGGCTATTTGCGGACAGTTTCTGTCGTATTTCATGTCTTGGGCGGCTGAATGTGGGTTATATACTTTGTCAGCTTTTATTGTAAAATAGCACAAATTCAATAATACTAAGTATCTGCAAAGGAGCGAGTTATCTTGGAAATAAAATGTAAGAACCCAATTATAAAATGTAAGAACCCAATTAATTATTCTCTATTAACAACAAACATTAGATATAACCCGCTTGATTATCCTGAAAAAGCGATTCAATCCTTTCATCAAGAAGTAAAAAAGCAATCGGGATTCAGACTCTCGATATACTTCAAAGATTCGTTGTTTCTTCTGACCCGTATTTAATGCTAAAGGGCACTTTTGTTTTACCCAATGATATAAGCTCGAAAGAGACACCGCGAAAGTTTTCTACAAGGAATGACGAGAGTTGGTTTGATGGTGGATATACTGCGCTCTCAATCATCCATTTGGCTAACTTAGAATATATCTCTTATGCCTGTGAAAACGGAGGAGAGCTTTTTATTAATATAGTCCCTTTCGATGCCCAAAGTGGTGTGGAGCCAAGAAAAATAGAGAAATCAGAGAACGAACTGCGTGGGCACACAGACGGATGTAGTTTTCCATTTGAAGATGAATTACATTTAATAAACGAGGGTTTGCCGCTTGCTCCCGATTTTATATTGCTTATTGGATATAAAAATCCTCAATCAACTCCTACCTATATTATTCCACTTTCAACAATTATTGAACAATTGAACCCATCAATCGTAGAAGAGCTTAAAAAGCCAATTTACGACATAGGTAATCAAAGAACCTTTAACATTAACCAACAACTTGTTGAAGTTCCGTTAATTGCCAACTATCGCTCTAACGATGAATATCAAATTCGATACAGCCACAGTTCTGTAGCTGGTCCAGAGGATAATCCAGCTGCCGGTGCAATTCAACAGTTGGATCTGGCTATAACACAATGCAAAATACCGGTTGTGATAGAGCCTGGAGATATTCTTTTAATTAACAATAGAACCGCCTTACACGGCAGAGGAAAAGTTGGTGAAAGAAATAATCAGCTGGAACACGAAAATAGATGGATTCAAAGAATTTATGCTAGTACAAAGAGGACTAATAAGAACATAATACCTTTCATGTTAGGACCTCAAATACAAGATGAATTCACTGGAAACATTGAAGAATTCATCTTAAAGTAGGACGGGCAATGGGTTTACCTTTTTGATTAGGAAGAGTAGATGAAGTCAAGTCTAATGCTTGTCTGAGTTGATGTTGACGGGGTTTGAGTAGCAATGGAACAGAAAGTGCGATTCGTTGAAGCCAGGAACGTCTAGAAACTAGACAGGTATGGGCTTCTGTGAGGATGGAGGAGAGAAAACCTCAAGTAAGGGTATGGCTAGGGAAAGTGTCATTTAGTGCCAACGAGGCTAAAATGTTTTTAGTGTCAATGGAAGGATAATATTGCCGCAATGGCAAGCTTATGCTTCCATTGACACGGAACTTTAACCATTTCCCAAGAAAATAAAAGCGATTTGCGTTTTAAGAAACCAAGGATAAAGTAATGTCTCACTACAATAACATTAATCTATACAAGACACCTCGCTATACCGAAGATTTGGGAGATGTGCTCAAGGAATTTGCTACCTCGACAATGTGGGATGACTGGGATCTTGACGGCCTACTTGTTGACGTGCCGCATAAGTTTGCAAAGAAAATGGGTGCAGAGTATGGAATTTTCTGTTGTACTGGTACTGCTGGATTACATGCCTCCTTAATGGCGCTTGAACTATTGCCTGGGGATGAGATAGTCGTACCCTGTATGACGTTTATTCGTGCTATAACACCGCTTGTACATCTTGGACTTATACCTGTACTTGCTGATATTGACACGCAGACTGGTAACCTAGATCCAGAATCACTTAAATCCGTTATTGGACCGAAGACCCGCGCTGTAATCGTCGTTCATATGTGGGGTATTCCGGCTGATATCCGTAGAATCTTGAATATTTGCAAAGAAAAGGGACTTTACTTAGTTGAGGATTTTAGCCATGCCCACTTCTCAAAGCACGAAGATGGCACGGTAGGAAGCTTTGGTAAGGTTTCGTTTGCATCACTTCAAAGGCAAAAGACTTTATCTGTAGGAGAGGGTGGACTAATAGTGACCAGTGACAAAGAAATATACGAACGTCTGCAATCAATTACATCACCTGGCTCCTTCAAGGGAACTCCAAACTTTAAAGAATTTTCAGGGTTCGGTCTCAATTTTCGAATGAGTCCTTTCTCTGCCATAGTAGCTAGTTACTTGTTCGACCAAGTGGACGAGATCGTTACATCCCGCGCTACGCATGCAAAAATATTTGACAGGATTCTATCAGATTTATCCACATATTTTTCTCCACCTTTCGTTCCAAACTACTCAAAGGAGGTATCTGCTTACAGCTACAAACCTGTTCTTAGAGAAAAAATTACACTAGAAAAACTCATTCTTGACAATAATCAAGGTCTATGGAAATTTAATAGTTTCAGTTATGACCACATTCTTGCAAGTCCGTTTTGGCGGAAGAGTCGTGCTCACTATCCATTTGCGCTGCAAATTTACCCCAAGACGCCAGTAGACTTCCCTAACTACGTCGAATATATAAAAGGAAGAGTAAGTATTTCTATCCCAACAGTTGGGAAGGATTACTGGAGTCCGGAAAACATTGATAAGTGGCGTGATAGCCTGATTAAAACCATCAACACATCAAATTGATACATTTAAACATGACTTAAAGCAATCAATTGTTCGCTTTTAAAATGCTTTGGATTAGATGAGGGTAAATCAATAATTACCATCAAAGGTCTACGGCGATGTTTGAAAGCAGGGGTTAATCCAGAATTCCCCGAACAAGGCACGCCCCAAGGAGGCATAAGTATGTAATTGAGGATTGTGTTCAAACTTATCCCTCTTCTGTCACTTTCCGATTTTTGCTCTGAGCAAAAATCGGGCATAGTCAAAGTATATGGGGTATAGCGCTACGCGCATACATTAGGGGGTAAAACTAGCGAAGATACTGTTGGCGAAAGTAATCATTTTGTTTTTCTAGAGTAGTGTAAAAGTGAAATATTAGGATTGAAACTATCCATGAAATACATGGAAACAGTCAACTTCTAACCTTGTATGACATGGAGCCGTTTGATATCGTAGAAGAAAAAATCACTTTTGATCTCGAAAACGTTTCAATTGTCTGATTCCTCCCATGCAATACATGGCTTAATTATATCTCACCCCTTGTATTACATGGGAAAATTAGCTATCAGCTTTTATTTCTATCCCAGAACAATAATGTCAGTAGAGGAAAAAGTTTTTCCTCCGAAGCGATCGCATTCTCATGGCGAGAGAATTTGCTACACTACTCTAAAAGATAAAATGATTACTTTCGCCAACAGTATCACCCAAAATAAGTAAGAATTATTTATCTGTCGGAAATAAATCCTATTTTGATTAATTTTGGACTTAAAACTCAATAATTTCGACGGAAACAAGGGGAAAAGGGTAAAGGGTTTAAGAGTCTCCAACCCGGAGGACAAGCCGAAATCCGAAGAAGCTGATGCCGTGCAAGTCGCTGTCGCGACGAGCACTACGACAGTCCCTAGGGAGATTGTTCCAAGAACCGCCCCGGAGTACTCTACGTAATAGATGATTGTTAGCATCATCAATCCAGGCACTCCCATCTGTGGGCGCGCCATCATAGCTTTCATGATACTGATCTAAACACCATTCCTGAATATTCCCGTGCATATCGTATAACCCAAAGGCATTAGGAGGAAATATACCTACTTCTGTTGTTTCTCTGCGGCTTTGTACCACTGGCTCATTGGCAAAGCGAAAATATTCAGAATTATAATTAGCTAAATCCGTTGTTATTGTCTCACCAAAATGAAAGGGTGTTGTCGTTCCCGCTTTACAGGCATATTCCCATTGAGCCTCTGAAGGTAAACTAATGTCTTTACCTAGTTTTTGCGATAATTTTTGACAAAACTCGACACAATCATTCCAGCTTACGCTCTGCACTGGTCGCTTCTCTCCTAGGAAGCTATATGGATTATTTGGGTAGGTATATGGATTATTGCCCATAATCGCTCCCCATTGGGCTTGGGTTACTGGGTATTTCCCCAGCCAAAATCCAGGGACTGTTACTCTGTGCTGTTGTTCTTGGTGCTTATATCTCCCCAGCTCGCTATTAGGTGACCCCATGAGAAATTCTCCCCCTGGAATAGAGACTAGTTCTAACTCTACGCCGTTACCTAGGTCTAAAGTCTGATATTTGGCTGATTTATTTTCTTGGTTTATTTGATTTCCGTAGGAATCTACTGTAATTACGTCAAAACTGAATGTGTTTGATGTTGGGTTTGGTGTGGGTATGGGTGTGGATGTGGATGAACTAGTTAATAATAATTTATTTAACACTACTGCACCTATTGCCCCACCTCCTCCTAAAACACCCCATTTCAGAAATTTATTACGCGATATTGGCTTATCTGATTCTGTCTCTACCACTTGTGTTGGTTTATAGCCCCCTTCCTCAATTACCCTCGTTGGTAGATAACCACTCTCTTTAGCATTTGCTGATTCTTTTAGCTTCTTTAAATCACTGATAACCTCAGAGGCTGACTGATAGCGATCCTTGAAATGATACCTTGTCATTTTAGTCACCACAGAAGCTAATTCTTCTTTTACCTCGGCTTGGTCTCGCCAAATCAATTCTCCATCTTCATCTTCTCTCAACTGAGATGGTAATAGTCCAGTTAATGCTTGAATTGCCACCATTCCCAATGAATAAATGTCACTACTAGGACGGGGTTTTCCCTTGGACTGCTCTATAGGCATATATCCTGGTGTGCCTATCCCCACTGTCATGCTTATTTGTCCTACTCCTGTGGCTTGCTGCATTCTCATTTGCTTTACAACGCCAAAGTCTATCAGTACTAACTTTCCATCTTTTTCTCTTCTGATGATGTTATCTGGTTTGATATCTCTATGAATCACTCCTTGACTATGGATAAATTCTAATATCTCTAACATATTTTTTAACAAAGACACTACCTCAGACTCTAACCACCTCTTTCCTAGGGGTAATTCCGCACTTAATGGTTGACCATCAATAAATTCTTGTACTAGATAAAATTCTTGGTCTTCTTCAAAGTAATCCCGCAGTTGAGGAATTTGGTCATGTTTGCCTAACTGTTCCAGGATTTCTGCTTCACTTTTGAATAACCGCTTCACTGTAATTAGAAAGTTTGGGTCTTCATTGGCGGGTTTGAGATGCTTAACTACGCAGGTAGGATTATCCGGTTGCTGAGTATCTTCGGCTACATAAGTTTGCCCCATGCCTCCTGTTCCTACTAACTCATTGATAATCCGATAACGTTGCTTCAGCAGTTGACCCTTCATCCGAGCACTTTCCTTATTTTAGGTACTTGACTAAATACAATAATACCTTAACTATAAAGATAACGCTGCAAGAGATTATGTTAAGGATAGGCTACTGATGAAAGAGGGAGTTGCTACAATCCAAAATCTTCGTCGGAAAATCAACTAGATTAAAAGTAATAATTCGAGCATTAACCTGAATCGCTGCAGCTAAAATATGTCTGTCTTTTGGGTCTGGTAAAATTAAATTTTGGATAAGTGACTGATAATCCTCTACCATACTGTCAGCTACATGGCGATTCATCAAATCTCGCACATATTCTAAACTTTCACGGTTAATATCGGAACGTACTTTTAAGATGCTATCTATCCATTCATCGTGAATCTGATTTGTCCACTTAGCTTGATAAACACCATCGACAGCCAATTGGACAAATAAATCTCTCAAAGGAGCCGAATACAAGACACAGGCATCTAATAGAGCCACAATTTGACCCATTCTAATCGTATAAGCCCAATTTTTCAGTTAGGGAGACGATTTCATCTAGAGCGCAGTTAGCTTTTTCCTCTTCTTTTGCTTTATATTCCAATAGGGGTTGAGTCGGAATGCGACGATGACTTCCTACTTTACGATAAGGGATATGACCTTGTTCTAAAAGTTTAATCAAATAGGGGCGGGAAACATTTAAAAGTTCTGCCGCTTGATGGGTAGTTAATTCAGCTCTTACTGGGGTAATAGATATTGCATTGTTTATCCATGTTCTAAATTCCCCCAGAACCTTGACGAGATTTGAATATCGTCTTATCCCTGGATGTTCCCACCGGAAAACATCTATTTTAATACGATGGGTATTATTAAACATGTCTTTTGAAATTTTAACTTCTTTTTGGAGTGAACTATTGGGTGGGCAAGTAATATCCCATTTAGCACCTGCAGTTGGGATTCGATATGTTTCAGAGATATAAATACGTTCACCTTTCTGGTTAAATAAAGATACTTGGATGTCAGCATGTACCCCATGAAAAATTCTTTCGCTTGTTGCGCTGGCGTTAATAATGAGTGTTCCATCCTTAGATAAAACAGCTTTAGCAATAACAAAACCACCACCTATTAGAAATTTTTCCGGTTCTCCTGATGTTTTGGATTCAGTGTTTGTTTTTGGATTGAATTGAAAAATTATATTTCCTACAGTAATATTTCCTCCTACTGTAGAACCTTCAAGGGTCACTACTTTAAGAAAAGATTCAGGTAGACTAACTACTTTTTTGCCCTTACATCTCCTGTTCTTAAATCTCCTTTCAATTCAGAGTCTTTGGCACGTATTCCCATAACTTTACCGCCTCCCTCTGAAATCACGTTACCAATAATAGCATTAGCAGCTTTCACATTTTCTAAATCCATACCAATAGCATCAAAATTAGACTTTTGTTGCCTTCACTCATTCTCTACTCGAGTTCTGCATAACATAACCTGCACCTCTTCCTTTGCCTTCTAATTTCAACTTATTGAGGTTACTTAACCTGGGAACAGTTAAACTTTCTCTGGAAATCTTTTGAATTATTGTATACACTCCCTTTATCAGAAAAATAGATTTAAAATCCTGTCATGAACGACAAGCTCAGGGCAAGCCTTAAATGTATACTAGTACTGGTCATTGACCCACTTCACTTCAAGAAATTCCAAAACAAAAAGCTGACAAGAACCACCTTATAGCGTTGTCTTTCAGGTATTAGCTGTAATAATATAAAAGACAAAAAAAGTTACAAAATTGGCAGACTATTTTGTCTTTTATTGACGGTAATTTGTCTAGAAAAGACGTTATAATGTATTTTCTAGACATTAATCATTGAAGGTTTATGTATAACTCTTATATATTTTGGAATAATAAAGGCGGGACAGGTAAAACAAGCTTGGCATTTCAGAGCATCTGTCGATATGCCAATAAGAATCCAAATAAAAAAATACTCGCAATTGATGTGTGCCCGCAAGCTAATCTTTCCGAGCTTTTTTTGGGTGGTTTAACTAATGAAGGTAGTAGTAAATTATTGCAATGTTATGGCACAATAATGCGGCGTAGTATAGGGGGCTATTTTCAGTTACGGCTTCCAAGTCCTTTCTCAATACCAGAGTTTTCAGGCCATGATTTTTTGATTAACCCTTACAAATATAATCCGCAGATCCCCAAAAATATAGATTTATTAGCAGGAGATCCTTTATTAGAACTACAAGCAAATGCAATAAATACGTTGTCAAATACTCAGATTCCTGGTACTAATGCATGGATATCTATTATTGATTGGCTCAAAGATTTTCTTGAAACAGTGAAAAATGAATATGATGCGATTTTTATAGATGCTAACCCAAGCTTTTCTATCTATACGCAGATTGCCTTGTCAATTTCAAAGCTACTCATATTACCAGTTATGGCTGACGATTCTTCTCGGCGCGCAATCCAAAATGCTTTTTCTCTCATATATGGATTAAAACTCCCCTCCGATATTTACTCAGAATACGCTTTCGCCAATAAGTTAACAAAGGCAGAACGTTCATTGCCTTCTGTTCATATCATTGCTAAAAATCGAATAACGCAGTACATGGGGGAGGCATCAGCATATGATGATGTATTAAAACAAATTGACGAAGAAGTGATAAATTTGATGTCACTGCATCCTAAAATTTTTACTTTTAAAAATATAACTGATGGAACAGTGGCAATTCGCGACTTTCAAACAACTGGCGTTGTAGCTTTTGCCAGAGGATGCCCTTTCTATAATCAACCTATTGGTAAACTACAAGTTTGTAATCGTCGTGTTCAGGTTAAAGAAGATTATAAAAAAAATTGTGTTGAAGCAATAGACTATCTTGTCAATAAGCTGTAATTGCTAAAAAGACATAAAGGTAACTTTCGCCAACTGTCGAAATGGTAAAAGCACCACAGTCCTTAATTTAGGAGCTAGCTTAGCCCTACTGAAATCTAAAGTAATTTTGTTGGATTTAGATGGACAAAGAACCCTCTCTTTTGGTTTGGGGTTAGATGGACAAACGCCAACGGCTCTAGATTTATTGGTGCACACGAATGTAGACCCAAAAGATACAACTATTGCGAACCTGCATTTGATACCGGGGGATTTAGGGCTGTTTCAGTTAACTACAGAGGAGGATTTATTTACTCCGGCGTTGGCGTCTTTAAAGGGTTTGGATTTTGATATCTGTTTAATGGATTGTTCTCCTGGTTTGGGGGTTGTTTCGGTGCAAGCTATTTTGAGTAGTGATTTAATCTTAATTCCGGTCATCTGTGAACCAGCTGTTTTAAAGGGGTTATCAGAAGCGGTACAACTGATTAGAGAAGAACGTCCCAATGTAGCTATTGAGGTGTTACGTTGTCGTCATCGTCCTCGTTTATTGATTACAAAGGAAGCGGAAACCTTATTAGTAGAAGCACAAACCGAATTAAATTATCAGTTGTTAGAAACTACCATACCAGAAAATATAGCCGTGGCGGAGGCTATCGCTCACTTTGTACCGGTTACCGTTTATGCACCTCGTTCGATGGGTGCAATAGCTTACAAACAATTAGCAAAAGAGTTCAAGAAAAATTGGTTATGAGCAATAAAACTAAATTAGGTGGAATGAGTAAGCTTAGTCAATTATCAGGTATAAAACCTCAAGCGCCAGAAAAAGATACAGAAGATGTCTCAACATCTACGCTACTAACTGACAATTCTGAGATTTCATCATCAGAGAATCCTAAAAGTAAGGATACTGTAGTTAAAAAAGAGTCAGAGAAGTTAGTAGCGATTAACATCAAAATACCTAAAACTCAAAAGGACTGGCTCAACCAGACTGCGGCGGAAGTTAGAGAGAATAACGGTTTTGATATTATTCCCCAACAAGAACGTATCCGCCTCACAAAGGAGGCTGAAAGATTAGCTAAATTTAATGCGAATGGCCGTTATACCATTCGTCTTGATAAGCCTGAAGCTGCTTCTCTTAAAGCTGATTTGGTTAAATGGGGCTGTTTTGATTTCTTTACTGGTAATAATGGGCAGATTATTGGTCTGAGTCAAGTAGTTTATTTTGCCCATCACGGCTTTAAAGCCCTTCGTAATGGTTTTTATGTCTATAAAGACTCTCACCATATCCATCATCTTGATGGTAACCCTGAAAATAATCTCCCTCAGAATCTCACTTGTCTTTCTTACTCAGACCACCTTACTGTTTCTAAATTACAGCGGGGAATTGTTCCTAGAGGAAAATTTGTATACAGTCCTTCTGACAATCCTCTTCATGGAACAGGAGCAGATTTAACTACAGAAACGACTTTTAATAATCAAGGTCGCCTGATTAAAAACCATTCGGCTTTTATTCTTCGTGTTGTTGCCGCTACCCTCGAGGATTCCACTCGTTTATTCGCTCATGCTGCTTCTAGACCTAATATTACTACCTATTATATTAGAGAGATTATAATTTGGTGTCGTACTATTCTCTCTGGTCGTTTACCCCATTGGTCTTGTTCTAGTCAGCTCATTTCTTCTTTTTTTAAACCCAATACTAGGCATCTTAAAGCACAGCTTATTTAGTTTACAAATTCTCTAATTTAAAGAAACTATTACTTGACAATTTAATATTTTAATATCGGGAACAGTTAAACCTTCTCGGGAAATCTTTTACTTATTGTATACACTATGATTGTTCAAGCTATACTAATCCCCCTGCTAGATTAACCAGTTC